>JAUHZW010000033.1 GCA_030425745.1 Actinomycetes bacterium | reverse complement strand
TAGGGGCGAGTGCCGGCGTCAGCCGCGCTCGTATAAGGGCGAGTGCCGGCGTCAGCCGCGCTCGTATAAGGGCGAGTGCCGGCGTCAGCCGCGCTCGTATAGAGGCGAAACCCTGTTCACCGGGGTGCGGGCCGGTTACCCTCGATTCTGCGTACAGGAGTCAGGGCACGGGGCTGCCCGGTAGGGATCACTGGGGATGAGCACTTCGGCGGAGGATCGGGGCCGACTCGAACTCGCCATGGCCGGAACCCGCCTGGGCCTGTGGGACTGGGACATGGTGACGGGCGAGACCGTCTTCAACGAACGCTGGGCCGAGATCATCGGCTACACGCTCGAGGAGCTGGAGCCAACATCCATCGAGACGTGGATGAGCTTCGCCCATCCCGATGATCTCGAGGCGTCGAATGCCGCGATCAACGAGCACATCGCCGGCCGAGCTCCCTACTACGACATCGAGGCGCGCATGCGCCACCGGGACGGCCACTGGGTGTGGGTCCACGACCGCGGACGCATCGTCGAGTGGACTTCGGACGGCCAGCCGGCGCGCATGGTCGGCACGCACGAGGACATCAGTGACAAGCAGGCCATGGTCGAGGCGCTGCAGGCATCGGAGCGTCGTTTCTCCACGATGTTCGAGTCCCACGCGTCGATCATGCTGCTCATCGATCCCGTGACAGGCAGCATCGTCGACGCCAACACGGCGGCGGCCGACTTCTACGGCATGGAGGCCAGCGAGCTGGCGACCATGTCGATCACGGATCTCGAGGCAGGTGACCTCTCAGCTGTGACGCGCCCCACCGAGGTTGCAGACCTCTTGCCCGACGCCGAGTTCGTCGCCCACCGTCGGGGAGACGGAAGCACCCGCATGGTGGAGGTGCATTCCTCGCCCCTGACCGTCGATGGCCGCGCCCTGCAGTTCCTGATCGTTCACGACGTCACCGAGCGGGAGGCGTATGCGCGTCAGGTCCGTGAGGCCAGCACCGTGTTCGAGCATGCTCTCGAGGGGATCGTCCTCGTGGACAGGGCCGGGCTCATCAGTGCGGTCAATCCGGCATTCGTCACCCTGACGGACTGGCTGCCCGATGAGGTCATCGGACGGCCGCTCACCTTCCTCGAGGCGGCGACGTCGATCACCCCCGCGGCCGAGGATCTGGATGACGTCCTGGGCGAGGAGCGCGGCTACCGAGGCCAACACCGACTCTGGTGCGCTGACGGTTCCTTCCGCGACGTGCTGCTGAGCCTCAACCCCGTCCGCGACGCCGAGGGACAGGTGTCCAGTTGGGTGGCCCAGATGGCCGACCTCGGCGAGCGGATCCGGGCCGAGGAGGCGCGGTTGGAGTCCGTTCTGCACTACGACCGCATCACCGGACTGCCGAACCGCGACCTGTTCCTCAACCGGCTGGCTGTCGAACTGCGGTCCCTGCGGCAGTCCGGTCAGACCAGCGCGTGCCTTCTGCTCAATCTGGACGACTTCAAGCGGGTCAACGAGGCCTTCGGGTTCGACACCGGCGAGGAGGTGGTGCGCCAGATCAGCGAGCGCCTCCAGACCGTGATCCGTCCCGGCGATGTGCTGTCTCGCTACTCGGGAGATGAGTTCGCCATCCTGCTCAGCGGGCTGCGCAATCGTGCTGAGGCGGAGACCATCACCCGCAGGATGCTCACCGTCATCGACGCCGTTCTGGTGATTCCCGAGGTCGCCGACATCTACGTCACCGCCTGCGTCGGGGCAGTGCTCCTGCCCGATGCCATCGTCTCGGCGGAGGCAGCCACCCAACGGGCCTCCGTGGCCCTTCAGGTCGCCAAAGGTGAGGGTGCCGGTCACGTCGCCTTCTACTCCGACGATTTCTCCTCCGGGTCGCGCGATCGGCTGATCCGATTGGGTCAGCTGCGACAGGGCTGGCTGGACGGAGAGTTCCGTCTGGCCTACCAGCCGATCTGGGAGGTGGCGTCCGGCGCCTTGGTCGGGGCCGAGGCTCTGATGCGTTGGCATTCGCCGGAACTGGGGGAAGTTCCGCCCGGCACGTTCATCCCCCTGGCTGAGGATGTGGGGCTGATCGAGGACATGGATGCCTGGGGCCTGGAGGAGGCCTGCCGACAGATGGCCGCTTGGGCAGCCGCGGGAGTGTCCGAGCCCTACGTGTCGGTGAATGTGACTGCCCCTCAGCTCGCCGGTGACGGCTTCATCGAGCGTGTGAAGACAGCCCTGCGGGAGAACGGACTGACTCCAGAGCACCTGACCCTTGAGCTCACCGAGTCCACGCTTCTGCACCCCGCACGATCGACGGTCGAGCGGATCACCGAACTGGGCAGGCTCGGGGTGGGGCTGGCGATTGATGACTTCGGCACGGGCTATTCGTCGTTCGCCTACCTCAAGCAGTACCCGCTGGACATCCTGAAGATCGACCGCGAGTTCATCGCCGGCATGGAGGAGGATGCCAGCGCCCGCTCGATCGTGGCGGCCATCATCGACCTCGGCCACCATCTCGGGCTGCAGGTGCTGGCCGAGGGCGTCGAGAAGCCCTCGCAGTTGGAGATCCTGCAGACGCTGAGTTGTGACCGCTACCAGGGCTTCCTCAAGAGCCCGGCCGTCAGCCCGGACGAGCTCTTGGAGCTCGCCCTCGCCTCCCCCACCCCCTGACAAGCCCGATGCCTCGTCGCTGGTGGGTCGGGGCGGAGTGCCGAACGGTCAGAAGCCCCAAGTGTCTGCACCGTAGGCCGTGTGCTCCGCCTGCTGAGCGTCGTACTCCGTGTTCCACCCCACCGAATCGTTGTAGGCCGCGACCACATGGAACAGCTGATCGGGATAGATCTGGAAGTCGAGGATGTCCTGCGTGATCAGCTCTCGTCGAACCGTGATCGTCGTGACTCCGCCAATCTGGCTGCCGTCGACCGAGATGATGTTGTCCTTGTTGTAGTAGGGGTCGCCGCCCGGGACCATGATGGCGGGATTCGTGTCCTGTAGGGGAGCGGGGAAGCTTGACAGCTCCGGAATGCCCGGGTTGTAGAGGTCGAGAGCCATGGGCTGACCGGCCTCGTCATCCCACCAGGCCACGATGGAGTCGCCGGGGAACATGAACTCATTGAAGGTCAGCCCCATCCACCCGCTCTTGCCGTTCGTCAGCGTGAAGGTGAGGAGCATCTCCTGGGTGGCGGTGTCCACGCTGTATCGGACCGTGAAGTTGTCGTCGACAACCCAGTACTCGCTGCCGTAACTCTCCGAATTTCCCCACTTGGCGTAGAGCGTCGCAGTCTTTCCCGTCTCGAGACCAGGACGCTCGGACGAGCGGAAACGCTGCTTCGCGATGGATTCTCCTGGGATGAAGACGGGATCACCATCTCCGCTCAGGGCCCAGCCCTTCAGGGGCAGTGGGCTTCCCGCGGCATCGACCGGGGAGCAGGGCGCCGTCGAGGCGACCGTGTGGTTGCTGCTGGCGTAGTAGACGCGCTTCGAGGTGGTGCGCTGCGACGGCGGGAGGTTGTTTCCGGCGCCGTCGACGCAGGCATCCTGCGCGGCCACATTCGCGTCGTAGGTGATCTCGACACCGTCAGGGACCCACACGGCGTACAGGGTCACGTGGTCAGCCGCCGTCGCGTGCTTCACTTCAGGAACGGTTCCGGTTGCTGGATCGGGTTTCGGGAGAACGATGTCGGGCACCTGGGCCGCGGCCCCGGGCAGAGCGATCGTCGATCCGTGACTCCAGCCGATCAGGTGGTAGTCATCGCGATGGCACTGGAAGGAGCCCGTGCCATCCGTCGGCGCGGCGTACCAGTCTCGCGCCGCTGCGGTAATGACCAGCGGGTTGCTTGAGCAGTCGCCCCCGTTGGCGTCGAACGTGATGACGTACTCGGGAGCCGGATTGGGGTCGCCGATGACGACCGTGAAGGTTCCGGCGGTGCCGGCGCTCGGCGTGACGGTGAATGCTCCCGCAGCCACGATCGTCAGCGTAGAGGTGGTTCCCGAAGCAAGTTCGTCGTTTGATCCGCCAGTCAGGTTCGTCGCGGTCACGACTCCAGAAAGGGAGGAGAGAGTGCACGTTCCGGACGTGTTCATAAGAACCGCGGTGTCTCCCACGCGCCCGGTGATCGTCGTGTCGACGACGCCACCAGTGATTCCACAGTCGACCGCCACTGATGCCGGCGAGGCGGACGCAGCACGAGCGGGGGAGGCCCCCATCAGCAGACCGAGCGCAACAGAAGGGATCGCGACTACCGCCCCGATCCCCTTCATGTCCGCAACTTAGCTCACGGCGGAGGCACGGCTGCTGCTCATCTACCGTTCTGGTGTGGCGCTGGGAATCCCCGGCGCGCAGGTAGCCTGCGATCATGGCGGAGCATGAGGTCGAAGGGGGGCTCACGTCGGTCGCGTCCGCTCTTGACCTCTTGGACTGCTTCCTCGAAGACGAGGAACTCGGCGTATCGGATGTCGCGCGGCGGTTGGGCGTAGCGAAGAGCACCGCGCACCGACTGCTCACCACCCTTGCCACCCGGAACATCATCGAGCAGAACTCGTCGACCGGGCGCTATCGACTGGGCATCCACCTATTCGAACTCGGCCATCTGGCGCTTGCTCGGCTTGAACTGCGGCGTCGCTCCAAGACCCTCCTCGAGCAACTGCGCGAAGCCAGTGGGTGGACCGTCCATCTCTCCATTGCGCAGGGCTCGGATGTCCTGTTCCTCGAGCGTCTCGCCACTCTGCGTGGCATGCAGGCGATCGAGCAGTACCGCCGGCGGTGGCCCCTGCACGCGACATCGTCGGGCAAGGTCCTGTGCGCCTACGATCCGGTGGCACTGCAGGCACGGATCGAGGCAGGGTTTCCGTCTTTCACCCGATACACCATCACGGATGAGGACAGATTCCACGCGGAGCTCGCAACCATCCGCCGCCACGGGTACGCGGTCTCCCGTCAGGAACTCATGCCACAGCTCGCCTCGGTCGCTGCTCCGGTTCTGGACTCACACGGCAGTGCCATGGCCGCCATCTCCCTGACCGGATCGGCACAGGAACTCGGCGAGCATCCCGACCGTCAGGCCCGGCTCCTGCAGGCCGCCGCGAAGCGGCTCACGCAACTGATGAGCGGCCGTGGAAGAGAGCCGACCGAAGGGTGAGGGCCAGAGTCGGAGCCGTTCCGGCCTCGGGAACCCCACGCGCTGAGGTGGCGCCGGCTGTCTAGCCTCGTATCAGACGAAAGGAAGCAGCATGGAGTTCTTCGGTCACATCATCAACGGTGAAGAAGTGCCCTCCCTCGATGGCGCCACGATGCCGGACATCGACCCCTACACCCGCGAGCAGTGGGCCACCATCGCGCTGGGTAGCAAGGCCGATGCTGACCGCGCCGTCGCGGCCGCCCGCGAGGCCTTCGAGAATGGCCCGTGGCCGCGAATGGGCTTTGAGAAGCGCCAGCAGCTCATGCATCGGCTGGCCGACCTCATGGAGGAGCATGCCGATGAGCTCGCCATGGCCGACACCCGAGACATGGCCAAGCCCATCACGCAGGCCCACCATGACGTGACCCGCTCGATCCTGAACGTGCGCTTCTTCGCCGACCACGCCCGCGGCTCGCTCGCCGACGCCTACCCCATGGACACCGGCCACCACGGATACAGCCGCTGGGAGCCGGTCGGCGTGGTGGTCGCCATCTCGCCCTGGAACTTCCCGCTCATGCTCGGCACCTGGAAGGTGATGCCGGCGCTCGCGTGGGGCAACACCGTCGTGTGGAAGCCGGCGGAGGACACCCCGACATCCGCGACGATCCTCGCGCGCCTGGCCATCGAGGCCGGTTTCCCGCCCGGCGTCCTCAACGTCGTCCACGGCTACGGCCCCGACTCCGCCGGCGCGGCGCTGACCGAGAATCCTGATGTCGACCGCATCACCTTCACCGGTGAGTCCGGCACCGGCAAGGTCATCAGCGGAGTGGCCGCGAAGAACCTCATCCCCGTCAGCCTCGAGCTCGGCGGCAAGGGCGCCAACATCATCTTTGACGACGCCGACCTCGACAACGCCGTGCACTGGGCCATCGAGGCGATCTTCCGCAACGCCGGCCAGGTCTGCCTCGCCGGCAGCCGCCTGTATGTCCAGAGCGGCATCTACGACGAGTTCATCACTCGCTACAAGGCCGCCGCCGAGGCACTGGTCATGGGCGACCCGAAGGATCCGTCCACCCAGTTCTCGTCTGCGCTGGCCAGCGAGGAGCACTTCACCAAGGTTGAGAGCTAGCTCGGCACCGAAGCCCTCGGGGGCGGCCAGGTCATCACTGGCGGCGTGGGCGACGGCTGGAGCGTCAAGCCGACGATCATCACCGATGCCCCTGCGGATGCCCGTGTGGTCAAGGAGGAGATCTTCGGCCCAGTCACCGTGGCGACGAAGTTCGACACCGAGGCCGAGGCCCTCGCCTTGGCCAACGACACCAAGTACGGCCTGAACGCCATGGTGTTCACCGAGAACCTCTCGCGAGCTCACCGCATGGCCGCCAAGCTCAAGGCCGGCACCGTGTGGGTCAACTGCTTCTTCATCCGTGACCTCCGAGCGCCGTTCGGCGGCGTCGGCGACTCCGGCGTGGGTCGCGAGGGCGGCAACTTCAGCCGGGAGTTCTTCACCGAGCCGAAGGCCGTCATCATGCAGATCAACCAGGAGGGCTGACAGTCCAGCAGACCCGCGATGCCTCGTGGGGCTACGCCGTCTCGACGAGGACGTGCACGGCGACGTCGTCCGACAGTTCTGCGTACTCCCCCGCACTGCCGATCGTCACGCCGCCGGCCGAGCGGTGCACCTTGACCGAGGCCCCCGGCGTCACCCCGATCCGATGCATCTGCGCCATGGCCGCGGCATCCTCCTGAATCGGCTCGGCCATGCGCCGCACGATGACGCGGCTGACCTCCTGATGCGCCACGTCGGTCAGCGGCACCATGCCGTCGGTGCCCCCGCTGTCGAGGGCCGAGCCGCCCGCGAGTTCATCCAGCCCCGGGATCGGGTTGCCGTAGGGCGACGTGGCGGGGTGATCCAGGAGCTCGACGAGGCGCCGCTCCACGGAGTCGCTCATCACGTGCTCCCAGCGACAGGCCTCGGCGTGCACCTCCTCCCAGGGCAGACCGAGGACATCGACGAGCATGCACTCGGCCAGCCGGTGCTTGCGCATGACCCGCACGGCCGCGGTGCGGCCGAGGGGCGTGAGCTCCAGCTGTCGATCGGAGCCGACGACGACGAGGCCGTCGCGCTCCATCCGGGCGACCGTCTGCGACACGGTGGGCCCGCTCTGGTGGAGGCGCTCGGCGATACGCGCCCGCATGGGCGTGATGCCCTCCTCCTCCAGTTCGAAGATGGTGCGCAGGTACATCTCGGTGGTGTCGATCAGGTCGCTCACCGGGCCTCCTGCCCCTTAGGTTTGCCTGCCCTCAGGCTAGTCCCTAGCCTTCTGCGGTGCCCACGATCATGTGGTTCCGCCGGGACCTGCGCCTTTCCGACAACCCGGCCCTGCTCGCGGCGATCGAGGAGGCTCGGTCGGGTGACGATCCGAGGGTCGTCCCCCTCTTCGTCGTGGACCCGGTGCTGTGGGACTCGGCCGGGCCGGTGCGGCAGGCGTACCTCGTCGACTCCCTCAACAGCCTCGGGGCGAGCATCGATCGACATCTGATGATCCGGTACGGCGATCCGCGCACCGTGGTGCCCGAGGTGGCCGCAGCCGCCGGAGCCACCAGCGTGCACATCGCCGCGGACTACGGCCCCTACGGCGCGTCACGTGATGCGGCGGTCGAGGCAGCTCTGGACGTTCCCCTCGTGCGTACCGGTTCGCCCTACGCCGTGGCTCCCGGTCGCGTGACCAAGGACGACGGCACCCCGTATCGCGTCTACACCCCGTTCTGGCGGGCCTGGGTGCGGCACGGGTGGCGCCAGCCGGCACCTGCTCCGCCGTCGGACGTCGAATGGTGGGAGGCCCTGCCCTGCCAGGGACGCCCCGAGCGCCCCGACCTCGGCGACCTCGTGCTCCCGGCTGCCGGTGAGCAGGCGGCGTTGCAGCGGTGGCAGGCATTCCGCGCCGACGGCCTCGCGGAGTACGACGAACTGCGCAACCGCGCCGACCTCGCCGGGACGTCCGCCATGAGCCACCACCTGAAGTGGGGCGAGATCCACCCGCGGACCATGCTCGCCGACCTCGCGGCCAGCGACGAGGTCTTCGGCAAGGAGCTCGCGTGGCGCGAGTTCTACGCCGACGTGCTCGCACAGAACCCGACCAGCGCCACGCAGTCCCTGGACGCTCGCTTCGACTCCCGCATGCCGTGGACCACGGGCGAGGAGGCCGACCGACTGTTCACGGCGTGGACCGAGGGGCGCACCGGCTACCCGTTCGTCGACGCCGGCATGCGGCAGCTGCGCGCCGAGGGCTGGATGCACAACCGGGTGCGCATGGTCGTGGCGAGCTTTCTCATCAAGGACCTGCACCTGCCGTGGCAGCTCGGGGCTGACGAGTTCATGCGCTGGCTGCGCGACGGTGACGTGGCGAGCAATGCGCACGGCTGGCAGTGGACGGCCGGCTGCGGCACGGATGCGTCACCGTTCTACCGCGTGTTCAACCCCGTGCTGCAGGGCCAGAAGTTCGACCCCGACGGCGACTACGTGCGCCGCTACGTCCCCGAGCTGCGGCACCTGCCGGGCAAGGCGGTCCACGAGCCGTGGAAGGCCATCGACGGATACACCGGCGGCTACCCCGACCCGATCGTCGACCACAAGGCCGAGCGCGACGTCGCCCTCGCCGACTTCGCGTCGATCAAGGACTCCTGATGCTGCTGACCGACGATCAGGGAATCGAGCGGCCGATCGACGCGCTTCTGTTCGACATGGACGGCACGCTCGTCGACTCGTTCGCCGCGACAGAACGGGCCTGGCGCACCTGGGCGGAGATCCATGGGGTGGCCGACCGGCTCCGCATCGCCCACGGCCAGCCCGTCGAGGCGACCGTCCTGGCCACCATCCCCGAGGTCGACGACGCGACCCTCGCGGCCCACATCGTCGAACAGCGTCGGCGGGAGACGGCTGATGTGGACGGCGTCGTGGCCGCCGAGGGCACCATCGACCTGCTCGCGTGGCTGCAGGTGGAGGACATCCCGTGGATCGTCGTCACCAGCGCCGACCTCGGCCTGGCCCAGGCACGTCTCGGAGCTGCGGGGATCACTCCGCCGCTGATCGTGTCCCGAGACGATGTCAGCCGGGGCAAGCCCCACCCGGAGCCCTTCCTCCTCGGTGCCGAGCGGGTCGGCGCCGAACCCGACCGCTGCCTCGCGGTCGAGGACGCCCTCGCCGGTGTGGAGTCAGGGCGCGCAGCCGGCACCGTCACCGCGGGACTCGGAGATCTCGGGGCCGACATCAGACTGGACGACATCCCGCACCTGCACCGCCTGCTCATCGCGGCGCGCGCATAGGCTCGGGCCATGACCATCGTGGCCGTGCTGTCCATGAAGGGCGGCGTGGGCAAGTCCACGGTGGCCCTCGGGCTGGCGAGCGCCGCGTGGGACCGCTCGCTGCGCACCCTCGTCATCGACCTCGATCCGCAGGCCAATGCGACCATGGCCCTCGACGCCGGCGATGCGGTCTTCACCACGAGTGACGTACTCGCCGACGCGCGGCCCGGCGTCGCCGTCGATGCAGTGGTCCCCAGTGGCTGGGCCGAGGGCATCGACCTCATCCCCGCCGAACGGTCGCTGGAGCATCGCAACGTCGCACAGGGCCGCCACTCGGCTCTGCGCCTGCGTACGGCGCTCGCAACCCTGCCGCGCTCGTACGGCCTCGTCGTCATCGACTGCCCGCCGTCCCTCGGCGAGCTCACACGCAATGCCCTCAGCACCGCCGACGTCGCCGTGGTCGTCACCGAGCCCAGCCACTTCTCTCTGCATGGGGCGAAGGAGGCGCTCGAGGCGGTCGACGTGATCGCCTCGGCGACCAACCCTGACCTGCGCGCGAAGGCCCTCGTCGTCAACCGCTTCGACCCCGATGACCGTGAGCACCTGCTCAACCTGCAGCGGCTCGGCGAGGCGCACGGTCCCCTTGTCTACGACCCGCCCCTGCCCGTGTGCTCGGCGATCCCCGCCTCCCAGCGGGCCGTCAGCCCGATCCATGCCTGGAACGCTCCCGGTTCCCGCGACGTGGCCGACATCATGGACGACCTCCTGGACTCCCTGCTCCCGCCGGAGCGACCCACCCGGGAGATGCCGAAGGTCTCGATCCGGAGGTTCCTGACGTGAGCGAACGCCCCACACCGCCCACCTCGCCCGGCCTGCGCAAGGCGTCCGACGCCGACGTGCACCCGAGCACGCCCCAGCACGGGGCCGGCGAGCCGTCCTTCCTGCGCGCTGGAGTCTCCACGGCCGACTCGGTCGGCAAGCCGGGCAAGGACAAGGACGTGACCTTGGAGGTCACCGTGCCGAAGTCGCTGCGCAAGTCCGTGCGGCAGGAGGCGAAGCGCCGCGGGGTCACCGTGGACGAGGTCGTGATCGAGGCACTGCGCTCACGCATGCCCCGCTGACGGCTTCTCCCGGTTCGTGGAATCGGCGATCACGGCACCGGGTGCCGCGCGTCGTACTTCAGGAACTGCGGGTACTTCGCCGCGAGGCCGACCGCGCCGATGATGCAGGCCACGCCGCCGGAGACGACGGAGAACATCTCCCCACCGAGCGCGGCGACCGTGCCGGCCTCGACGTCACCGAGGCGCGGCCCGCCGGCGACCACGACCGTGAAGACCCCCTGAAGGCGGCCGCGGTACTCGTCCGGTGTGGCCGCCTGCAGGATCGTCGACCGGAACACCGCGGAGATGTTGTCGGCGATGCCCGCGATCGCGAGGAACACCAGGGCGACCCACAGGGTCCGGACGAATCCGAACGCCGCGATCGACGCACCCCACAGGATGATCGAGCCGACGATCGCCCGACCCTGCCAGCGCACGCCGGCGAGCCAGCCGGAGAAGACACCGGAGAGCAGGGCGCCGGCGGCCGGGGCCGCGGTGAGCAGGCCGAGGACGAGCGCCACATCGGCCGTCGTCCCCCCGTACCACTGCGCGGCGATCGCGGGGAAGAGAGCGCGGGGCATGCCGAAGACCATGGCGACGATGTCCTCGTAGAACGTCATCTGCAGGTTCTTCTTGCCGCGCAGGAACTCGAAGCCCTGCTTGACCGATGCCCAGCCGGCCTTGGGGCGCTCAGCGCCCTCCTCGACGATCGGGGGCAGCTTCGGCAGGCGGAACATCGCCCAGGCCACGAGGGTGAAGGCGATGACATCGACGACGTAGGCGCTGGTGACCGTGCCGGTGGCTGCGACGATCAGTCCGCCGAGGACGGGGCCGAGGGTGAACCCCAGATTCCACGTGATCATGCTCAGGGCGTTCGCCGACGGCAGGAGCTCTGTCGGGATGAGCCGGGGGATGATGGCCTGCCGGGCCGGGTTGCCGACCGCGAAGAAGCTCGAGGCCGCGGCCGCGATGAGGTAGAGCGCCCAGACATTGGACCAGCCCGCCATCGACTGCACGACCAGCAGCACCGATGTCGCCCACAGACCCATCGCGGAGACGAAGCCGACGGTGCGGCGGTCGAAGGCGTCCGACAGTGCGCCGCCGTAGAGACCGAAGCCGATGAGCGGGATGAGGTGGGCCAGCCCGACGAGGCCGACCATGAAGCTGGACTGCGTGATGTCCCACACCTGCAGCCCGACAGCGACCGCCGTCATCTGCTGGCCGACGTTGCTGACGCCGTGGGCGAACCAGATCCGCCGATACGCCGGGCTGATCTTCAGCGGCGTCAGATCGGCTAGGAAGCGGCTCACGTGCGCACGCTAGAGCACCGACGACAGATCAGGGCGAAAGGCGCTCGACGGTCCAGGCGTCCGGGTCGTCCAACGCGGCGCCCGCCCCACTCGAGGACACGAACCTGAGCCGGTCGTGCAACCGCGACTCCCGGCCCTGCCAGAACTCCACACTCTCAGGACGCACCAGCCATCCGCCCCAGAACTCCGGGATGGGCACGTCCGCCCCTTCCGGGTACTCCGCCTGCAGACGCCGGTACTCCGCCTCCAGCGACTCGCGCCCCTCGATCACGGTCGACTGCCGGCTCGCCCACGCACCGAGTCGTGACCCGTGCGGGCGACTGGCGAAGTACTCCTCCGCCTCATCCCTCGAGACCCGAGAGGCGCGGCCGACGACGACGACCTGGCGATGCATCGCGAACCACGGAAAGACGCACGAGACGCCTGGGTTCTCGGACAGGTCGTGGCTCTTGCGCGACCCGTAGTTCGTGTAGAAGACGAAGCCCCGCGCATCGGCCTCCTTCAGCAGGACGGTGCGCGCCGACGGCTGCGCATCGACCGACGCGGTCGACACGATCATGGCGTTGGGTTCGGGCAGTCCGACCGCCACCGCCTCGTCGAACCATGTCTGGAACTGCGCGAACGGCGTCGCGGCGAGGTCACCCTCCTCGAGGGTCCCCGCGTCGTAGTGCACACGGAGATCGGCCAGCCGACGCGGGCTGTCCTCCGGAGGTGGGGTCCACAGGCTCATGCCCCGATCACACCATGTTTCGCGGCGCCATGTTGAATGAGGGAACGCGGTGACCGGTCACGCCGGAACGCCCACTCGATCAAGGGAGCACCACATGTCCGACTTCGTCCCCGGCCTCGAGGGCGTCGTCGCCTTCGAGACCCAGATCGCCGAGCCCGACCGCGACGGCAGCGTCCTGCGCTACCGCGGCGTCGACATCGAGGATCTCGTCGGCAAGGTGACCTTCGGCAACGTGTGGGGCCTTCTCGTCGACAACGAGTTCAACCCGGGCCTGCCGCCCGCCGAGCCCTTCCCCATCCCGATCCACTCCGGCGATGTGCGGGTGGACGTTCAGTCGGCCATCGCGATGCTCGCTCCCGCCTGGGGCCTGAAGCCGCTGCTCGACATCGACGATGACACCGCGCGGGAGAACCTCGCCCACGTGTCGGTCATGGCGCTGTCCTTCGTCGCGCAGTCAGCGCGCGGCATCGGCGTGCCGATGGTGCCGCAGTCGGAGATCGACGAGGCCAACACCATCGTCGAGCGGTTCATGCGCCGCTGGCGCGGCGATCCGGACCCCAAGCACGTGCAGGCCGTCGACGCCTACTTCGTCTCCGCCGCCGAGCACGGCATGAATGCCTCGACGTTCACCGCCCGTGTCATCGCCTCAACCGGCGCCGATGTCGCCGCGGCGATGTCCGGTGCCGTCGGCGCGATGAGCGGTCCGCTGCACGGTGGCGCCCCGTCTCGCGTCCTCGGGATGATCGAGGAGATCGAGCGCACCGGGGATGCCGATGCCTACGTCAAGGGTGTCCTCGACCGCCGCGAGCGGCTCATGGGCTTCGGCCACCGCGTCTACCGCGCCGAGGACCCCCGCGCCCGCGTGCTGCGGCGCACCGCCCGCGAGCTCGACGCCCCGCGCTACGAGGTCGCCGAGGCCCTGGAGCAGGCCGCACTCAAGCAACTGCGTGAGCGGCGCCCCGACCGTGTGCTGGAGACGAACGTCGAGTTCTGGGCAGCCATCGTCCTCGACTTCGCCGAGGTGCCCGCCCACATGTTCACGTCGATGTTCACCTGCGCCCGCCTCGCCGGCTGGAGCGCCCACGTCTTCGAGCAGAAGAAGACCGGGCGCCTCATCCGCCCGTCGGCCAAGTACGTCGGGCCGGGCCCGCGCAGGCCGGAGCAGGTGCCGGGCTGGGACACCCACATGGTCGATCCGCGGAGCTGACGGACGTCACGGGGCGGGACGCTCCGCCCCGCCCTCCCTCGTCCAGAGCACTCGTTCGCGGCCACTAGAGTTCTGATGTAAGCCCCACTACTCACGAGAGCAGAGAACATCCGTGGCTGCCAATCCCGAAGACATCCGCATCCCCGC
>JAUHZW010000320.1 GCA_030425745.1 Actinomycetes bacterium | reverse complement strand
GTCATGATGGCGGTGGCCGACGAGATGGGCGTGGGCGACACCTTCCGTCTTACCCCGGTCGGGGTGTTCTTCGGCGAGGGGCCGGGAGTCGAGAGCGCGGACCCGTTCTTCGGCGGCGTCGGACCGTCGCGGACCGGCTGCACCGAGTGCGGTGAGTGCATGAGCGGGTGTCGGCACAACGCGAAGAACACCCTGGTGAAGAACTATCTCCACCTCGCGGAGGCCGCAGGGGCCGAGATCATCCCGATGACCACCGTCACGGCGCTGCTCCCACGCGCCCGGGGAGGCTACGTCGTCCAGACCAAGAGGACAGGTTCGTCGAAGCTGAGCCTCATGACGGCTGACCAGGTCGTCCTCGCGGCGGGCACCTACGGCACCCAGCGACTGCTGCATCGGATGAAGGACTCCGGGCGGCTGCCGCACCTGTCGCCGGCCCTGGGCCGCAAGACCCGCACCAACTCCGAGGCCATCCTCGGGGCGGTCACCGACGCCACCGCACACGACTTCACGCAGGGCGTCGCCATCACCTCGAGCTTCCACCCTGACGACGTCACGCACGTGGAGCCCTGTCGATACGGCAAGGGCTCCAACTCCATGGGTCTCATGCAGTCGCTGCTCACGACACCTCGACGTGACCGCCCCCGCTGGCGGGTGCTCGTCGACGAGGCGGTGCGGCGCCCGCTGGAACTCGCCCGGCTGCTCGACGTGCGCCACTGGAGCGAGCGCGGGGTCATCGCCCTGGTGATGCAGACGGTCGACAACTCACTGACCGTGCGTGGCGCTCGCGGGCGGTTCGGGCGCTGGCGCCTGACGACTCAGCAGGATGACACCGCCCCGAGCCCCACCTACCTGCCCGTGGCCCACGAGGTCGTGCGTCGGATGGCCGCCAGAATCGACGGCATCGCGGCGGGGAACATCTTCGAGAATGTCGATGCACCCATCACCGCCCACTTCGTCGGTGGCTGCTGCATCGGGTCAGATGCCGATCATGGCGTGATCGACGGCTACCACCGCGTGTACGGGTACGACGACCTGCACATCGTGGACGGCTCTGCCATCACCGCGAACCTCGGGGTGAATCCGTCGCTCACCATCACGGCTCAGGCCGAACGGGCGATGGCGCTGTGGCCCAACAAGGGTGACGAGGATCTGCGGCCGCCGCAGGGAGAGCCCTACCGGCAGATTCCCTCGACAGCGCCGAGGAGCCCGGTGGTGCCTACGGGCGCGCCCGGCGAGCTGCGCGTGCCCAGTACCAGCGGGTCCTGAGCAGAACGGCGATGACGGCCGCCAGAGTCGCGGCCAGATACAGGGTGTCGATCCAGCCCATCTGATCGGTGATCGTGAGGGCTGCATTGGCGAGCAGGACGAGCAGCGCCCAGAGGTGGGCCTGTCGGCGCTGTCGGCGCAGCCACCACGCGGCCGAGCCGAGGGCAGCGAGGTCGAGCAGCCCGAGGATGACAAGCACGACGCCGGCAGCGGCGCCCTGATGGGCCCAGGCACCCGAGGTGAGAGCCCACACGATCAGCACCGCCCAGCTGACCGCCGCGAGGGCCGTCAGGGCGACCGGCAGGCGTGCGGGGTGCGCGAGTCTGACGACGGTCAGACCGAGCAGCTCATGTCAGCGCCGCAGCACATCGGCGACTTGATCTTGCCGTGCCCGTTGGGGCACTCGCTGATCTCGACGATGGTGCCGTCGTCCTTGGTGAGGGACGCGTCGACGAGCGGTGCATCGCAGGCGCCGCAGGTGGTGTTGACGGACATGCCGCACTTCGCGCAGGTGTAGAGAGCCATGCCGCGGACGCTACCGCAGCCAGAGCCGTTCGGCAGCCCACCACCCCCGAGGCTGCGGCAGTTGGTGCGCGGGATTGGCGGACATCCGCGCACCAACTGCCGCAGCAACGGGGTCCGGACATGGGTGTGGCCCGGAACCCCAGGTCCCGGGCCACACCCATGTGCCTTCCTACGCCAGGCCGGCGGCCTTCGCGACGGCGCGCTTGGCGAGCACGCGCGCGAGGTGCTCGCGGTACTCGACATCGGCGTGGATGTCGGCGTTGGGGCTCGTGCCCTCCGCAGCGTGCTCGGCGGCTGCTGCG
>JAUHZW010000319.1 GCA_030425745.1 Actinomycetes bacterium | reverse complement strand
GGTGCCG
This sequence comes from Actinomycetes bacterium, assembly GCA_030425745.1. Classification (GTDB taxonomy): domain Bacteria; phylum Actinomycetota; class Actinomycetes; order S36-B12; family S36-B12; genus UBA10649. Next base: position 2,095 of record JAUHZW010000319.1, on the reverse strand, counting down.
CCTACGTCAGGAAGGACGTCCGTCAGGGTGAGGACGAGCAGGATGCCCACCGGGATGATCAGCGTCAGGAGCAGCTGCTCACCGTTGCGGAACAGCAGACCGGCCTCCCAGCGGGCCTGACGCAGGGCGCGCGATGCAGGACGGGTGCTCACAGCTCACCCACCAGGTCGACCACGACGTCCTCGAGCGACGGACGTCCGAGTCGGATGGAGCGCGTGGCGACACCGTGCTGCCCGCACCAGGCCGTGATGGTGGAGAGCGCGAGCGGATCCAGGTCGCCGGACACCCGGTAACGCCCCGGCGTGTGCTCCTCGACGGTTGCGCTCGCCGGAAGGGCCGCGCTGAGCCCAGACGTGTCCAGATGCATCGGCCCGTCGAAGTTCACCGCGTCCTCGCCGCCGGTGAGGGAGGCGACAGATCCCTCGCGGATGACCCGGCCGCCGGCGACCACCACGACGGCGTCCGCGAGCCGCTCGACGTCGTCCATCAGATGGGTGGTGAGGACGACGGACAGGCCTTCGCTCACGTAGCCGCGCAGGAGGTCATGGAACGAGCGCCGAGCGACGGCGTCGAGACCGGTGGTGGGCTCGTCCAGGAACACCAGTCGGGGACGCCCCACGAGAGCCGCGGCCGCGGCGACACGACGCTGTTCGCCGCCGGAGAGGCGCCGGAGGGGCGTTCGGGTCCCGGGGTCGATGCCCACGGCTTCCAGGAGTTCCTCGGGGGAGCGGGGATCGGGGTACAGCCCGGCTAGGTGGCGGAGCATGGGCAGGGGGCGAGCGGTCGAGTACAGCCCGCCGTCCTGGAGCATCACCCCGACCTGCGCATGCAGCCTGCTGCGGGTCGCACCGGCGGCCGGAAGGCTCGTGCCGAGGATGCTGATGGAGCCGCTGGTCGGACGACGCAGCCCCACGCAGGCCTCGACGGTGGAGGTCTTGCCTGCGCCGTTCGGTCCGACGAGTGCGGTGACGGCCTGGTCCGCGGCGTCGAAGGTGAGTCCGTCGACGGCACGCCGAGCTCCGTACCGGATCACCAGGTCACAGACGGAGACGGACGACACGAGACGCGACTATAGGAGGCGAGTTCGGACGCCCGATTGGCGCATCCGTGGAATTAGTGCACACTGGTGTTGTGAAATTCCCCGGGGAGGCCGCTGAGCGGGTGGCGCGTGCGCTGCTGCGTCTGGGCCCGTCGACGGCCAGCGAGCTCGCCGACGATCTCGGGATGACCACGGCGGGGGTGCGCCGCCCCCTCGCCGCTCTGGTCGAGGAGGGCATGGTCTCGGCCCATGAGCGCGCCCCGTACGGACCGGTCCGCAAGCGTGGCCGAGGTCGTCCGAGCAGTGTGTACAGCCTGACCGACCTCGGCCGGGGCGCCTGCGATTCGGCCTATGACGATCTCGCTCTGTCCGCCCTGCGCTACCTGGCCGACGAGTACGGCGACGATGCCGTGGCACGGTTCGCCGAACGCAGGGCCCGAGCGCTGGCCGAGGCCATCGAGGCGACCGGTTCCGCGACCGTCGCCGACGTGGCCGAGGCCCTGACCAGAGCGGGCTATGCCGCGGAGGTGGATCCGCTCGGCGACGTCGCGGTCCAGCTGTGCCAGCACAACTGCCCTGTCGTCGATGCGGCCCGCGAGTTTCCCGTGCTGTGCGAGGCCGAGACCCAGGAGATCTCGCGGGTGCTCGACCGCCACGTGACCCGTCTCGCCACGCTGGCGCACGGCGACGAGGTCTGCACCGCGGTGGTCTCCGCCGCACCGGCCGGCATTCAGGACCACACCACCAGCACCATCCCCGCAGGAGAAGAAGGAAGGGTTTCCGCATGACAACCGTGCCTCAGGACACCACCGACGCACTCGACGAGCTCGGTCGATACGAGTACGGCTGGCACGACCCCGACTCCGCGGGTGCGTCAGCGCGCCGTGGGCTCAACGAGGAGGTCGTGCGCGACATCTCGGCCAAGAAGAACGAGCCGGAGTGGATGCTGGACCTCCGCCTGAAGGGCCTGCGGCTGTTCGACCGCAAGCCCATGCCCCCGTGGGGCTCGGACCTGACGGGCATCGACTTCGACAACATCAAGTACTTCGTGCGCTC
>JAUHZW010000032.1 GCA_030425745.1 Actinomycetes bacterium | reverse complement strand
CCAACGAGTGAGCCGCTACTGTGCACCGGTGCCGAACGATGACGCCCCGGTGACGTGGCGTGGAGATGCCCTCGGCCCCACGGGACTGGTGTGCGTCGTGGGAGATCGAGGCCCTACTCGAACGCAGGCGACCCTCGCACTGGCTGGCCGAGCCCCACGCAGCGACGGGGATCTGACCGTCCACGGCCATGCCATCAGCCGGCATGCTCGCCGGCTCCCTGCGGCGGCACGCCGGGTGAGCGTCGTGACGAGAGCCGACGGCCTGGACGTGATCGATCCGCTGACCACGCTGACCGTGGCGATGCGGGCGATCGCAGGCCGGCCCCTTGGGGAGGGTCGCGAGGACGACGCACTCGAACCGCTCGGTCTCGCGCCGGTGGCGCACCGCCCGTGGCACACCCTGTCGCCCCTGGAGCAGGTGCTGGGATCGATCGCCATCGCTGGAGCCAGCGGTGCCGAGATCTGCGTCATCGACGACGCTCTGGACGGCCTCGGCGCCTCGGCCCGGGACGAGGCCACGCAGGCCCTGCGGTCCCTCGCTGACGCCACCCTCGTCATCACCTCCGCCGCCGAGGCACCGGCCGCGGCGATCGCCATCGACGTGGACTCCGTCGTGCACCCCGACTCAGGCGGCGCCGCATGATGGTCGTCCTGCGGATGTTCTGGGAGAGCCTCGCCCGCTGGTTTCGCAACCCCTACTCCAGCGTCGTGGTCAGCGGCCTGCTGATCATCCCCCTGCTCTACGGCGGCACACTCGTCTGGGCGTTCTGGGATCCGATCGGCCGCGCCCCCGCCGTGCCCGCCGCCATCGTCAACCTCGACACCCCCGTCCAGGCCGACGGTCAGACGATCGACGGTGGTACCCAGATCGTGTCGACGCTGACCCAACAGGCTCAACTGGACTGGTCCGTGGTGTCCGAGCAGGAGGCGGCTGAAGGTCTGCAGGCCAAGCGCTACTACCTGTATCTCACGATCCCCGAGGACTTCTCCGCCACCTTGGCCACCGCGAACACGTCCACGCCGAAGCAGGCGACGCTGACCGTCACCAGCGACGACGCGATCAACTACCTCGTCGGCGTGCTGGGCGAGGAGGCGATCGGCGCTGCCCAGGGCCAGGGCAATCAGACCGTGCAGGATCAGGTGCTCCGCCAGCTCTACGAGCAGCTCGGGATCGCCGAGGACAAGGGTCGCAGCCGGATCGACGACATCGACCGCATCCGGCGCGGCACCCACGAGGCCGCATCCGCGAGCACCGAACTCGTCGCCGCCACCGACGACGCGAAGGCCGTCACGGCCGACCTCGCGGCCGCCGTCGCCCGTGCCGACACGGTCGTGAACCGTGTGGGCGAGGAGATCCTCGACCACCGATCCGCCCTGCGCGCCGTGTCCGCTGATCTCGATCAGTACGCGACCACGGTCACCGAGGTTGAGGATCGCCTGCTCGCCGCCGAGCGGGCAGCCGCCACCGCGAGCGGTCCGCTGCAGCAGGAGATCAGCGCCACCCTCACGCGGATCGCCGATGACCTCACCACACCCCTCGACGACCTCCGCACGCTCAACGGCCAGCTCGAGGCTCTGATCGCCGATGCCCAGCCGCAGGTCGACCGGGCCGCCTCCGTGATCGCGGGCCTGGCCGCCCTGGCCGATGAACTGCGTGCGGGTCAGGACGCCCTCGACTCCGGGATCGACCGGTTCGGCGCCGACCTCGATGCCTTCTGCACCCGACAGCCGAGCGATGCGTGCGCGGCTCTCGCGGTGGCCTACGACGATCTCGTGCGCACACCGGCCGCGACCATGACCCGGGCGATCGACGACGCCGATGCACTTCTCGACGAGGCGAGCGCCGTCGCCACGACCCTGCCGGGTGTGCTGCGCGATCTGGACAAAGGACTGTCGGACCTGTCCGCACTGCTGGCCGATGCCGAGACACAGATCGCCGCCGTCGAGGCTGACCTCGTCGCGCTCGATGCGCTGGTCGCCGACCAACTGCCTGCGGTCGCCACCGAGCTTCAGGCCGCCACCGTCACCATCGGCACCGACCTATCAGGCCTGCTCTCCGAAGCCGCGGACCGCGCGGCCGCCCTCGGCGCTGCGGGATCACCCCTGGTCACCGCGATTGATGACGTGGAGCGCGTCGCCGACCGCACGGCCCGCCTGGCCGACGACACGGCCCGCGGGGTCTCCTCCCTCGATGCGAGCGCACGTGACCTGTCGAAGGCCGTCGTCGACCTCGCCCCCACGGTCGATTCGGTGACCCGCGTGCTCGAACGGGACCTGAAGGATCCGCCGGGGATCCTGGGCGCCAGCCGCAAGGACTTCGCGACGGTGCTGTCGTCCCCGATCGTCGTCGACCAGAACGTCCTCAACGAGGTGCCCAAGTTCGGCGACGGCTTCGCTCCCTACTTCGTGCCCCTGGCCCTGTGGGTCGGCGGTCTGGTCGGGCTGCTGTTCTTCGTGCCGCTCAACCTGACGGCCCGACTGTCCCGCGCCGCGAACTGGCAGGTCGCCCTCGGCAGCTACCTGCCCCTGGCCGCGCTCGGGATCGTTCAGTCCGTCGTGCTGTGGGCCGTGCTGACCCAGGTCATCGGACTGCAGGCAGCCTCACCGTGGTGGCTGTTCGCGACGCTCGTGCTGTCGAGTCTGGCCTTCATCGCGATCATCCATGCCCTGAAGTCCGCGTTCGGGCTGGTGGGCGACTTCATCGCGATCGCCCTCCTCGTCGTGCAGGTCACCGGCGATGAGGGGGCCTACCCGATCGCGACCTTCCCGGACTTCCTGCAATGGGTGCACCCGTACCTGCCGATGACGTATTCGGTCGATGCCGTGCGTCGGGCGTCGGCGTCGACCGACATCCAGCCGTATGTGTCGCAGGACCTGCTCGTGCTGATCGGCTGCATCGTCGCGGGAGTGGTGGCCACCACGATCGTCGCCCGCTACCGACGGGCGGTGTCGACCGACGAGCTGCGCCCGCTGGTCACACTCAACTGACCGGGTCGCCTGCCTCCGACCGCGCCCCGTCGAGGGTGTCGCGCAGCCGCTGCAGGGAGCCGACGACGGTCGCGCGATCGGTGGTGTACCAGAAGGGCGGCAGGCTGGCCCGCAGAGCCCGCCCGTAGCGAGCCGTCGCCAGACGGGAGTCCAGGACGGCCACGACGCCTCGATCGTCCCCGCTGCGGATGAGCCGGCCGGCTCCCTGCGCCAGCAGCAGTCCCGCCTTCGGGACGGACACCGCCGCGAAGCCCGAGCCCCCCGACTCATCGACCCGACGCTGGCGCGCCGCCACGAGGGGATCATCCGGGCGTGGGAAGGGGATGCGGTCGATGACGACGAGGGAGCACGACTCCCCCGGCACGTCGACGCCCTGCCACAGTGACACGGTGCCCAGCAGGGTGCTGTGCGGGTCCTCGGCGAACCGCGAGACCAGTCCGGCGACCGCATCGCCACGCTGCTGCACCAGCAGCGGGAGGTCGGGCCGGTCACCGAACCTGACGCGCAGGTACTCGGCCGCTCGCTCCACGCCCCGCCAGCTGCTGAACAGCGCCAGCGTGCGCCCTCCCGCAGCCTCGATCAGCTCAGCCAGTTCATCGAGAGCCTCCATGGGCACACCGTCACGCCCGGGGGGCGGCAGATCGCTGGCGACGTAGAGGATGCCCTGCTTCGCGTGGTCGAAGGGTGAGCCGACGTCGACGGCGATGGTGGAGTCGTCCAGCCCGACCGAACCGAGGAGCGAGTCGAATCCCCCACCGACGGTCAGCGTCGCGCTGGTGAGCACCACCGGCCCCTGATCGAACAGGGCCGTGCGCAGCAGGCCGGCGACCGACAGCGGCGCCAGACGCATCACGGGCGCGCGTCCGCCCCCACCGTCACCACCCGGATCCACCCACACGACATCGTGCGGACCCATCCCGAGGAGATCTCCTGCGACGTCGTGCACCTCCTCGAGTGCACCGGCCGCGCGCTGGCGGGTGGCCTGCGCATCCGGGTCGCTGGCATCGCGGTCCTTGTTGATCTCGGTGATGGCCAGATGGGTGGCATCGCGCACCGCGGTGAGCGCCAGCACCATGTCGCGACCGAACTCCTCGATACGGGTCGGCCCCGAGAGGTCGGCGGCCAGCATGCGGGTCGCGTCGTCCAGATCGTCGACCGCACCCTGCAGGCGCTCGGCGGTGTCGGGCGCGACGAGGCGGCGCGCACCGGAGATCGCCCGCTCCGCGGCCACGGCGGAGAGCTCCTTGGTGACGGCCTGCGTGGCGCGGTCGACCAGCTCGTGGGCCTCGTCGACGACCACGGCGTCATGCTCGGGGAGGACGGGCACACCCTCGATGGCATCGATGGCCAGCAGGGCGTGGTTGGTGACGACGATGTCGGCCTCCATGGCCTTCGCGCGCTGCCGCGCGGTGAAGCACTCCTCCCCGAACGCGCAGCGCGACTCACCCACACACTCCCGGCGACCGACCGAGAACGCCCGCCACACCCGTGGATCGAGCTCGTCGGGGTAGTCGTCACGATCACCGGTGTCGGTCTGCTCCGCCCAGGCCCGCAGGCTCTTCGCCTGCCGACCGAGCGGGCTCGTCGGTGCGTCGAACAGCGCCTCGGAGTCGTCATCCTCGGCTTGCGCACCGTTCAACCGCTGCAGGCAGATGTAGTTGTTGCGTCCCTTGAGAACCGCGTAGGTGACCGGACGGTCGAGGACTCCGCTGAGGGCCTCGACGACCCGGGGCAGGTCGCGCTCGACGAGCTGCCTCTGCAGGGCCAGCGTCGCGGTCGCGATGACGACGGCCTCGTGATCGCCCTGCGTCGCGTGCAGCGCCGCGGGCACGAGGTAGCCGACGGACTTGCCGGTGCCGGTGCCGGCCTGGATCACCGCATGCTCGTCGTCGCGCAGAGCCCGGGCGACGAGGGCGGTCATCTCCTGCTGCCCGGTGCGCTCCTGACCGCCGATCGCGGCGACGACGGCCTCGAGTGCCTCGAGCACCTCCTGAGCGGACGGGTCCTCGGTGGCCTCACTCACCGGCGGACTCGATCATCGGGTCGGATGCATCGACGAGCTCGGCCAGATCCGCCGCAAGAGTCTCGGGCACCTTGGCCCGCAGCAGGGTTCCGGTGTCGTCGTGCTCCTCGCTGACCACCTCACCGGTGCGGTGTGCACGCGAGATGAGGTCACCGCGCGAGTAGGGCACATGGGCGATCACCTCGACAAGCCCGGTCGGCAGATCGCGCTCGATGGCCTCGAGAAGGTCCTCGATGCCATGGCCGGTGCGGGCGGAGACGACCACGGCATGGGGCTCTCTGCGCAGCAGGCGCGCAATGACCTCAGGGTCGGCGAGGTCGGCCTTGTTGACGACGATCAGCTCGGGGATGTCGGCGGCATCGATCTCGGCGAGGACCTCGCGCACGGCGTTGATCTGGTCCTCCGGGGCCTCATCGGAACCATCGACCACGTGGAGGACGAGGTCGGCGTCGCGCACCTCCTCCAGAGTCGAGCGGAAGGCCTCGACGAGCTGGTGCGGAAGGTGTCGGACGAAGCCCACGGTGTCGGCGAGCGTGTAATCACGGCCACCCGGCGTTCGCGCCTTGCGCACCGTCGGGTCCAAGGTGGCGAAGAGCGCGTTCTCGACGAGCACACCGGCGCCGGTGAGCCGGTTGAGCAGACTGGACTTGCCGGCATTGGTGTAGCCGGCGATGGCGACGGCCGGCGTGCCCGAGCGGTGTCGCGACGCCCGCTGCGTGGTGCGGGCGGTCTCCATCTCGCGGATCTGCTTGCGCAGCTTGGCCATCTGCGAGCGGATGCGCCGACGGTCGGTCTCGATCTTGGTCTCACCCGGACCACGCGTGCCCACGCCCCCGCCTCCGGACCCGCCGCCGCCGGCACCACCGCCCTGACGGGACAGCGACTCACCCCAGCCGCGCAGACGCGGGAGCAGGTACTGCATCTGGGCGAGGCTGACCTGCGCCTTGCCCTCCCGGCTCTTGGCGTGCTGGGCGAAGATGTCGAGGATCAGCCAGGTGCGGTCGACGACCTTGACCTTGACGACGTCCTCCAGTTGGCGCAGCTGACCGGGCGTCAGCTCCCCGTCGCAGATGACGGTGTCGGCACCCGTGGCCACGACGATGTCTCGGAGTTCTCTCGCCTTGCCGGAACCGAGGTACGTGGCCGGATCGGGGGAATCACGGCGCTGGATCACGCCCTCGAGGACCACGGATCCGGCCGTCTCGGACAGCAGGGCGAGCTCGCGCATGGACCGCTCGGCCTGCGCAAGGGTGCCCTCGGTCCAGACCCCGGCGAGGACGACCCGCTCGAGACGCACCTGGCGGTACTCGACCTCGGTGATGTCCTCGAGCTCGGTGGACAGGCCGTGGACGCGTCGGAGGGCCTGGCGGTCCTCGAGGTCGAGGACACCGGTGTCGATCTGGCCGTCATGTCGGGCGTCGTCGTCACCCGCATCGGCCCATGCGTCGTCGCGATCGGCGGTCGGGTGTGCGTCCATCGCCGCCAAGGGTGTCACGTGCTGCTCAGCTCCGTGCGTGGGCATCCACAGGAGACGGGTGCGCGCGGCCCGGGACCACTGCCGATTCGCGTGCATCGTCGATGTCAGACCCCCCGCGTAGGTTCGGGTCATGGACATCAGCGACGCCGGTATCAGCCCGGGTGCTCTCGACCTCCGGGCTGAGGTCGAGTCGCTGCTGACCGCCGACGCGACCACCGCCGACACCGCCATCGAGGCCCTCGAGCGGGTGCAGCGGCTGCAGGCTCACTTGGAGGCCGTCACGGCCGACCTGCTCGTCACCGCGGCCGATCCAGAACCCCAGGTGGAGCGATTCACGGTGGAGTCCCCCGATGGCACGGACCGCCGCACGCCGCGCACGATCGTCATCGAGGATGCCGTGCGCGAGGAGATCGCGGCAGTGCTGCGCTGGACGCCGGCGCAGGCCGGCAGCCAGATCCACCGCGCCCGTACCCTCCACAACGATCTGCCGGAGACGCTCGCCGCGCTGCGAGCCGGCCACATCTCAGCTCGCCATGCCATCGTGATCACCGACACCGCGGAGCAGCTGTCCACCCGCAACGCTCCTGGCGCTGACGTGCTCGGGTCCCCCGCCGCGATCGCCTATCGGCGGGCCTGCAGCACCCTGCAGTCCCGTCTGCTCCCGATCGCCGCACGCTCCACCGTCCCGGCGACCCGGGCAGCCGCCAAGCGGGCTCTGGCGAGGATCGACGCCGATGGTGCCGCGGATCGCCGGCGCCGCCAGAAGTGCACCCGGGATGTGCGGCTCATCGAGGAGGGCGATGGCATCACCAGCCTGCTCGCCCGACTCTCCACCCCGGCCGCCCACGCGATCATGGACGCCATCCGCCAGCACGTCGACGCCCAGCAGACTGCAGGCTCCGACCAGCGCGACGGCACGTTGGCCGGGCCCATGACCGCCGGTGAGAGGCGCGCCGAGGCGCTGGCCGCTCTCGTGCTCGGTGAGGCCGTCCCGTGCGTGCACCTCGACATCGTGGTGCCTGACCTCACCGACCTCGAGAGCGCGACCCTCGCCGGTGAACACATCGCCCCCACGGATCTCGCCGACCTGCTCGGCGATCCCGGGACGACGGTGACCCTGCGCAAGCTCCTGGTCGATCCGGTGACCGGAGGCCTCACCGGACTCGGCCGCAGCCGATACCGAATGCCCGACCGCCTACGACAATTCCTTGCCCTCCGCGACGGCACATGCCGGTTCCCCGGCTGCCGCCGGGCGGCGGTGGCCTGCCAGCTCGACCATGCCGAGGCCTGGCAGCGCGGCGGCACATCCGACCCGCACAACCTCGGCCCCCTGTGCGTGCGCCACCACCTGCTCAAGACCCACTCCGGGTGGCAGCTCCTCGACTCCGCGGCCGATGGCTCCTGCACCTGGCGGTCTCCGGCGGGGCGGCCCTACCACCGCGAGCCGCACGCCATCAGCGAGCCGGTCACCGCATCTGCGGTCGACGCAGCAGGCGATCGCATCGTCGTGGAGTACGTGCACGGTCCCGGCCCGCATGCACCGCCAGAACCCATCGCAGTGTGAGACGCGATTACCCTCCTGCCATGAAGCTCCGTCACCTCGGCGAGCTCGCCGTGAGCGCCCTCGGACTCGGCTGCATGCCCATGTCCTCCCACTACGGCCCCTCCGAGGACCTCACCTCCACGGCCACCCTCGAGCGGGCCCTCGAGCTGGGCATCACCTTCTGGGACTCCGCCGCGGTCTACGGGCACGGCCACAATGAGCGCCTGCTCGCCCCGGTGCTGGCCCGTCACCGAGATCAGATCGTCCTGGCCACCAAGTTCGGCATCAACGCCGACAGTTCCCTGGACGGATCCGCCGCGGCCACCGCACGATCCATCGACGAGAGCCTGACTCGTCTGGGCGTGGACCACGTCGACCTGTGGTACCTGCACCGGGTGGACCCGCAGATCCCCATCGAGGAGACCGTCGGCGCGATGGCCGATGCCGTCGCTGCCGGCAAGGTGCGGCACCTGGGCCTGTCGGAGGCCAGTGCTGACTCGCTGCGTCGCGCTCATGCGGTGCACCCCATCGCGGCCCTGCAGAGCGAGTGGTCCCTGTGGACGCGGGATATCGAGCCGGAGGTTCTCCCGGTGGCGCGGGAACTCGGCGTCGGACTCGTCCCCTACAGCCCGCTTGGCCGCGGGATGCTGACCGGGGCGCTCACCGGCCGCGACAGCCTCGACGAGGGCGACCGCCGCCTGCAGACTCCCCGCTTCTCCGAAGACAACTTCGACCACAACAGACGCCTCGTCTCGGCTCTGGAGGAGGTGGCCAGCGGTCTGGGCTGCACGTCCGGGCAGGTCGCCCTCGCCTGGGTGCTGGCGCAGGGCGACGACGTGGTGCCGATCCCGGGGACCCGGTCGATCGCACATCTTGACGAGAACGCCGCGGCGGTCGATGTCGTCCTCACCGACGAGGAGCTCGCACGGATCGAGGCGGCCATGCTCGACGTGCAGGGCGGCCGCTACCCCGGAGAGCACCGGTACGGGGACTCACCGGCTCTGCCCCGCTGACCTCAACCCGGCAGCAGCGCCGTGCCGCGGGCGACGAGCTCCGCCGGTCCGGTCATGAGCAGCGATCCCGTCGCGGTCTCGGTGACCTCGACGGTGCCGCCCGGAACATCGACTCGGTAGGTCGTCTCACCCTCGGCATCGGGCTCCAGCCGGCGACGGGCGGCCCATGCCACGGCGCAGGCACCCGTGCCGCAGGAGAGCGTCTCGCCCACCCCACGCTCATGGACCCGCATCTCCACATGGCGCGACCCGAGCACGTGGACGAACTCGACATTCGCGCCATCCGGGTAGGCCGAGGCCGGCTCGATGGGCGGCCCGGCGAGCAGGTCGCCGGCGTGATCCAGGTCCTCGACGAACACCACCGCGTGCGGGTTCGGTGCGACCACGCCCGTCGCCTCCCACTGACGCCCGCCAACCCTCACCACTGCCTCCGCCATAGACGCAGGGGACGAGGCCCCACCCATGTCGACCGTGATCGATCCGTCGGCATTGAGAATGGTGGTGCGAAGGCCGCCGCGGGTGCCGATGACGACCTCGGAATCCGTCACTAGCCCGCTGGCATGCAGGTACCGCGCGAAGACCCGGGCACCGTTGCCGCACATCTCCGCGATCGATCCGTCGCCGTTGCGGTAGTCCATGAAGTACTCGGCCAGATCGGCCCACTCCGCGAACTCCGGCAGGTGCTCGGTGCGCACGACGCGCAGGATGCCGTCAGCGCCGATGCCGAAGTGGCGGTCACACAGCCACTGGATCTGCGCCTCCGAGAGATCCAGCCGACCCTCCGGGTCCGCCAGGATGACGAAGTCATTGCCGGTGCCATGCCCCTTCACGAAGGGCAGTTCCCGGGTCATCGCCATGGTCAGGAGCCTACTGAGGCGGCCCTACTGACCGGCACGCCGCGCCCCGGCGGCCCGGTAGGCGGCATCGACCGTGGTGAGCACGTTCGGCCAGGTCTCCTCGGGCGGAACATAGCGGTTGTGCTGAGTCATCTGGTCAAGAAACGAGCGATCGTGGCCGAGCCGCACGAGAGCCCCGACCATGCCCGGATCATCGACGGCGAGCAGCCCCTCGATGCCGTCGTGGATGAACTGCGTGGTGCCCGACTGCGCCCGGGCGAGCACCGGCAGGCCCGCAGTGCGCGCCTCGAGGGCCGCGAGGCCGAAAGACTCCTTGATCGAGGGCTGGACGTAGACGTCGGACCCAGCGAAGACGTCGAGGATGCCGGACCGGTCCAGCCGTCCGGTGAACCGGATGGCGTCGGCCACTCCCCGCGACCGTGCCTCCTTCTGCGCGCGCTGGAGCATCGGCCCATCGCCGATGATCGTCGCGGTCACGTCGACCTCGCCCGCGAGTCGGCGTCGGGCGACGTCAATCATGCGCACCAGGGGCAGCGTCCGCTTGCGCGGTGCCAGACGCATGACGGTGACGAGCCGCAGAGCCTCCGATGACGAGGGCCCCGGGGTGATCGACCAGTCGGCCGGGTCGATGCCGTTGGGCACGACGAGCACGTCGCCGGCTCTCGGCACGGCACTGTGAACCCGTTCGGCTGCGAGGTCGCTCACTGCGCTCAGGGTCACCCCCCACGAAGACCATCGGGTCAGGGCATCGCTGACACCGAAGCCGGGGCGAGCCAGGGCGCCCCACACACTGTGCACCGTGACGAGCACGGGCAGGTTGCGCTCCCGAGCAGCCCGGACAGCGCCCCACGCGAACGGGGAGATCACGCCGGCGTGGATGTGCACGACATCGACCGGATCAGCGTCCAGCACCCGCCCGACCTCCCGCCGGGTCCGCGGATGCACCGGCAGTTCGAAGGGCACGTTCGCGACGACCCGGTGGACCGGAACCCCATCGACGATGTCGAGTCCCGAACGGACCTGCCCATGGCCCGGTGTCGCGGTGATGACCCGGACGTCCCGGCCACCGGCAGCCTGTCGCGTCGCCAACGCCTTGACCTGCGACTCGATGCCCCCGGTGCGCGGGGCGTAGCAGTCGCTGACGTGGGCGATCCTCACGCCGAGTGACCGTACGCCACAATGGCGGCCATGCCCGCACGCACCCTCGTCTTCGTCCATGCCCATCCGGACGACGAGGCCCTCCTCACCGCCGGGACCATGGCCCGCGCGGCCGCGGAGGGGCACCGGGTCGTCCTCATCGTCGCGACCGATGGCGAGGCCGGGTTGGCCTCCTCCGACTATGCCGATGACCTCGGCACAACCCGTCGTGCCGAGCTGGCCGCCTCAGCAGAGGCCCTCGGGGTGGCCCGCACCGTGATGCTGGGCTACCCGGACTCCGGGCTGCATGGCGAGAACCCCGATGGGTTGGCCCACATCGGCCGGTTCACGGTCGGGCGGCGCATCGCCGAGATCTGCGACGAGGAGCAGGCCGACGTACTGGTGGGCTACGACCCGTCGGGCGGATACGGCCATCCGGACCACCTGGCCGTGCACCGGGCGACGCGGACCGCGCAGCTGCTCTGCGCCGATCCCCCGCAGCTGTTCGAGGCGACCCTGCCACGGGAGCCCATCGCACGGGCCGGGCATCTGGCCGCCGCGACCCGACTGACACCGGCGGAGTTCGACCCGACCGAGTTCGACACCGCGTGGACACCGCGAGCGGAGATCACCCATCGGGTCAACGTCCGCGATGCGCTGCCCGCCAAGGCCGCGGCCCTGCGCGCGCACGCCTCTCAGGCCAGCGCGGACGGCACCACCCGCACGCTCGCCGTGCTCACCCGACTCCCCCGGGCCGTGCAGGCGCTGCTGCTGGGCACCGAGTACTACGTGTCGGTTCCGTTCAACGCATCCGCGGACACGAGCGACAGCGCGTCATCCACCAGACACGACGAGTCGTAGGACAGCCACTGGATCCGAGTGTCGCGCCGGAACCACCTCTGCTGACGCCGGGCGAACCTCCTCGTGCGGTCGATGGTCTGCTGACGGGCCTCGTCATCGGTGATCTCCCCTGCCAGGAAGGCCAGGACCTGCTGGTACCCGAGTGCTCGGGAGGCCGTGGGGGTCTCGGCCAGACCGGCCGCAGCCAGACCGCGGACCTCATCCACGAAACCGTCGGCCCACATGCGATCGACGCGTGCGGCGATGCGCACATCGAGCTCGGGACGCGGAACGTCTAGTCCGATCCGGACGGTCGGGTAGATGTCCACGGGATCGGGCAGCTGTGCGACGAACGGCTCACCGGTGAGCTCGATGACCTCCAGCGCCCGGACGATGCGCCGGCCGTTGGTCGGGAGGATCTGGGCCGCGGCCGCGGGATCCACCTCGGCCAGTCGACGATGCATCTCCCCAGGCCCGTGCTGCTCGAGGTCGCCCTCAAGGCGGGCGCGCACCTCCGGATCGGTGCCCGGGAATCGCAGATCGTCCAAGACAGCCGAGACGTAGAGACCGCTGCCGCCGACGACGATCGGCGTCGTGCCGCGCTCTCGGATGTCGTCGATGGCCCGCCGCGCCTCGGCCTGGAACTCCGCCACGCTCACGGCATGAGCCGGGTCCCAGACGTCCACCATGTGGTGCAGCACCCGGGATCGCTCCTCACTCGACGGAGAAGCCGTGCCGATGTCCATTCCGCGGTACACCTGCATGGAGTCGGTGCCGACGATCTCACCGCCGAGGTGCTCGGCGATCTCGACGGCCAGCGCGGACTTGCCGGACGCGGTCGGCCCGACGATGGCGACGACCGGTGTCGCGTCGCTGGCCACGGTCACGGGCGAACGGTCGGCATACCCAGCAGGACGCCCGGGGCCGACTCCGCGCGCAGGCGTTCAGCGGCGTCTCCGGCCCGGGTGCGCCGCAGACCGATCACGCGATCGGCCACCAGATGGTGCGGCGCCGCGTACGTGACCTCCGCGGTGACCATGTCACCCGGGCGCGGGACCCCGACGGTGTCATCGACCGCCACATGCACGAGGCGGTTGTCCGGGGCGCGACCCGAGAGCCGCTCGGTGCGGTCATCCTTGCGGCCCTCGCCCTCAGCGATGAGCACCTCAAGCGTGCGGCCCTCCTGGCGCTGGTTCTCTGCCCAGGCGATGTCGTTGACGAGCGCCACGAGCCGCTCGTAGCGCTCCTTCACGACGGCCTTGGGGATCTGGTCGTCCATGGTCGCTGCGGGAGTGCCGGGACGCTTGGAGTACTGGAAGGTGAAGGCGCTGGCGAACCGGGCCTCGCGCACCACGTGCATGGTCTGCTCGAAGTCCTCGTCCGTCTCACCCGGGAACCCGACGATGATGTCCGTGGTGATCGCCGCCTCCGGCATCGCCTCGCGGACGCGGTCGATGATGCCGAGGTATCGCTCCTGCCGATACGAGCGGCGCATGCGCTGGAGCACGGGATCCGATCCGGACTGCAGCGGCATGTGCAGCTGGGGCATGACGTTCGGGGTCTCGGCCATGGCGGCGATGACGTCATCGGTGAAGTCCCGCGGGTGCGGGCTGGTGAAGCGCACCCGCTCCAGGCCGTCGATCTCCCCGCAGGCGCGCAGCAGTTTCGAGAAGGCCCCGCGATCGCCGAACTCCGAGCCATACGCGTTGACGTTCTGGCCCAGCAGGGTGATCTCGAGGACTCCCTCGTCGACGAGGGCCCGGATCTCGTTGAGGATGTCACCGGGGCGACGGTCCTTCTCCTTGCCGCGCAGCGACGGCACGATGCAGAACGTGCAGGTGTTGTTGCAGCCGACACTGACCGACACCCATGCCGCGTAGGCGCTGTCGCGCTTGGTCGGCAGGGTCGACGGGAACACCTCGAGGGACTCCGCGATCTCTACCTGGGCCTCCTGCTCGATGCGCGCCCGCTCCAGCAGGATCGGCAGGGATCCGATGTTGTGGGTGCCGAAGACGACGTCGACCCACGGGGCCTTGGCCACGATGTCGCCCTGGTCCTTCTGCGCCACGCAGCCCCCGACCGCGATCTGCATCCCCGGATGGGCCTCTTTGACCGGCAGCAGGTGACCGAGGTTGCCGTAGAGCCGGTTGTCGGCGTTCTCGCGGACCGCGCAGGTGTTGAACACGACCACATCGGCCTGCTGTCCCTCGGGCGCCGCCACATAACCGGCATCC
>JAUHZW010000318.1 GCA_030425745.1 Actinomycetes bacterium | reverse complement strand
CAGGGTGCATGCCGTTCGGCCTGGGGACGGCTGTGGACGAAGGAGAGACCGACCATGCCTCACACCCCACCCCCCGCCCTCGTCGTCACCGGCGCGACCTCCGGTATCGGCGGCTTCCTCACCGGCGGCTACGGCGGCGGCTGGGTAGCTGCCGACGGGTTCACCGACACGCCCTGGGATCCGGACTCGATGCGAGCGTTCGGTGCCGTGATCGGTGCGTCGATCCTGTGGGCAGTGGGCGACGAGGTCTGCCCCCTCGACGAGCTCGACCGCGTGGTGCACTGGATGGCCGGGGAGAGCGCCGGCCAGTGCGGACCATGCGTCTTCGGACTGCCCGCCCTCTCCGAGGACGTGCACTCCCTCGCCTCACGCGCGGTCGATCCCGAACGTGACACCAGACTGCAGCGTCGGCTCGCCCTCGTCACCGGCCGCGGTGGCTGCAAGCATCCCGACGGGGTCGCCCGACTGATCGGCACCGGCCTCGCCGCCTTCGCTGACGAGGTTGCGGCGCACGGTGCCGGGCGCTGCACCGCGACGTCGGGCCTCGGCGCTCGACTGCCCGTTCCCCCGGCCCGGGTCGCCGTCATCGACGGCGCAGGGAAGGACTTCCGATGAGTGACAAGCCGAAGCGCACCCTGCACCTGGACCCGATCGCCTGCGACGGCCGGGGGCTGTGTCACTACGCGGCGCCGGACCTCATCGACCTCGACGAGTGGGGCTACCCGCTGTTGCGGGACGGTGGCCTGACACTGGGTGTGACGAACGCCGAGCTGCCGCAGGCACGGGCCGCCGTCGAGGCGTGCCCGATGCTGGCCCTGCATCTGGAGAGGTAGGGCAGCGCGACCCGTTCGCGCGTCAGTCGAAGACGACGCCCTTGTGGAGGATGAAGCAGCCGTAGGGCACGGTGTCGAGGGTGTGCACGACGGCGAAGACACTCCGCGCCCGCTGGTAGAAGTCCAGCCGTGGGATCACCCCGTACTGCAGGTCGCGTCCCTCACTCGCGCTCGCGAGGCGGAGCATCTCCTCCTGCACGGGTGTGGTCTTGGCCGGGTCGTCCTCCACCTCCATCCGCTCGATGCTGATGGGCAGGAAGGAGTCGAGCGGGAAGACGCTCAGGATGGCCTCCGCCGCACGCAGGACGGTGACCTCGCCGAGCCGCACCACCGGACGCCCCGACGCCGCGGCGGCGTAGTTGCGGTCGACGAGAGCGAGCTGATCGCCATGCCCCATGTCGTCGAGGATCTTCAGCAGGTCGCCGCTCAGCAGCGGGTCGATCCCCTTCAGCATCGGCCTACTCCTCGGTCGCGCTGTCCAGGGCGATGGCGATCGTCTCCTCCTCGGCGATGAGGTTGGACTCGGCGTCGTAGACGCTCACCTTCTCGTCCTCGACCACCAGATTGCCGTCCGCATCGAGGACATCGATGGTCTCGTCCACGATCGAGCCGTCGGGGCCCGACGCCACCACGAGGTCATCGACGACGGAGCCGAGGACCTGGCCGTCCTCACCCATGACCACCTCGACCTCGATGTCCTCACCGATCTCGATGTCGTCGTCAGCCATGGTTCCTCCTGCGGTCGTAGAGCGGGTCGGGCCTGAGTCTAGGGGTGGGTGCGGCGCCGCGATCAGCTGCGGCTGAACGGCAGCTTCGCGGTGAGCCACGCGATCAGGTCGGCGCTGCTGCGAGTCTGCAGCCACAGGCGCCCGGGCCCGACGAAGTCGGTGACCAGACCCTCGCCGCTGAGGATCGTCGACTTCCATCCGCCCACCTTGCGGACGCTGTACTGCACCGACTCGTCGAAGGCGACTACGTGCCCGGTGTCGAGCGTGATCTTCTCGCCGGTGCTCATGGGGCTCCTCGCTATATGGGGGGACGGGACGGGCTTCATTACCCCGTCCGGGTCTTCGGATCAAGCGGTGAACGGGTGTCGGCGCGGTGGCTTGCGTCCGTTGGACGACCGGCGCACCATGCGGTCTCCGTCGCCCGCCCTACGCGGATCCGGCGGGCTCGATCCACCACCGAGGTCCCTTGCAGACCGCAGACGCCACACCACGGGTCAGCCGCCGCCGCAGCCTTCGGGGCAAGGTGACGGTGCTGCTGATGGCGATCAGCCTCGGGCCGTTGTTC
>JAUHZW010000317.1 GCA_030425745.1 Actinomycetes bacterium | reverse complement strand
GATCCAGCTGCTCGAGGCCGGCGACGATGCTGACTTCGACGGCTACTTCGCCCAGGGGGTCGAGGACAACCCGGTGGCGCGCCTGACCCTCGCCAAGCGCATGGAGCCGTACGGGTCAGCCTCCATGGCTGCTGTCATGCATGAGCTCGAGAAGTGGGATCTGACCGACGTCGCCGGTCAGATCACCTGCCCGATCCTCATCACCGATCCCGAG
The DNA here is from genome assembly GCA_030425745.1 of Actinomycetes bacterium. GTDB lineage: Bacteria > Actinomycetota > Actinomycetes > S36-B12 > S36-B12 > UBA10649. The sequence continues at coordinate 1,915 of JAUHZW010000317.1, read as the reverse complement.
GGTGAGCAGTTCTGGCCCGGGCAGTCCCAGCAGCTGTTCGACCTGGTCGGGTCGTCGGTGAAGGAGCTGCTGCCCTTCACCGCCGCCGAGGGCGCCAACTGGCACTGCGAGCCGATGGCTCCGCAACTGCGGGCCCAGCGGACGTTCGACTGGCTGGCACGCGTTCTGCCCTGACGGACAGCGCCGTGGCCCTCCGCCGCGTCAGTCGTTGGCGTGCAGGGAGGCGTTCAGGCCGCCCCATGTTCCGGTGCGCTGGACGACCTCGATGGCCCCGGTCTGTGAGTTCCGGCGGAACAGCAGGTCCGAAGCGCCGGACAGCTCCTTCGCCTTGGTGGTCTGGCCATCGGGGAGCAGCACCTTGGAGCCGCCGGTGACGTAGAGGCCGGCCTCGACTACGCAGTTGTCGCCCAGCGAGATGCCGACGCCGGCGTTGGCGCCGATGAGGCAGCCCTCACCGACGCTGATGACCTCGGTGCCTCCGCCGGAGAGGGTGCCCATGATCGAGGCGCCGCCACCGATGTCCGAACCGTCACCCACGACGACGCCTGCCGAGATGCGGCCCTCGACCATCGAGGTTCCGAGCGTGCCGGCGTTGAAGTTCACGAAGCCCTCGTGCATGACGACGGTGCCGGAGGCGAGATGGGCACCGAGGCGGACGCGGTCGGCATCGGCGATGCGGACTCCGCTCGGCACGACATAGTCGACCATGCGGGGGAAGCGGTCCACGCCATGAACGGTGAGGTGCTGTCCCTTGCGGCGCAAGTGCAGACGGGTCTCGGTGACGCGATCGATCGGAACCGGCCCGACGCTCGTCCACGCGACCAGAGGGAGGATGCCGAAGATGCCGTCAAGGTTGATCGAGTGCGGGCGCACGAGCCGGTGGGACAGCAGGTGCAGCCGCAGGTAGGCATCGGCCGTGTCAGCGGGCGGGGCCTGGAGGTCCTCGATGACCGTGGAGATGCTTCGCACGCTGACCCCGCGGACGGCGTCCGCGTCGATGCCGGCCTCGAGGTGTGGCACGTCAACCGGGGTGGACCCGAGCGCCGGCTCGGGATACCAGACCTCCAGGATGGAGTCTCCGTCGTAGGAGGCCAGCCCCAGGGCCGCTGCTCCACCGGTCACGGGCGTGTCGTCGGACGTCATGCGGCTACCGTAGCGATGTGACCGCGCACCCTGCCCTCGACCTCACCGGCGGTGCTGTGTCCCTCGCGGCAGCCCTGATCGACGTGCCGAGCGAGTCGCGGCACGAGGAGGCGCTCGCCGACCTCGTCGAGGCTGCACTGCGGGACGTCCCGTGGCTCACCGTCGTCCGCCACGGCAACACGATCGTCGCGCGCACCGACCTCGGGCGTTCGGAGCGGGTGCTCATCGGTGGCCACCTGGACACCGTGCCCGCCCACGACAACCTGCCGCACCGCATCGAGGACGGCGTGCTGTTCGGGCTGGGAGCGTGCGACATGAAGGGCGGTGTCGCGGTGTCCCTGTCACTGGCCGCGACCCTCGAGGCACCCGTGCGTGACGTCACCTACGTGTACTACGAGTGCGAGGAGATCGACGCGAGCCTCAATGGCCTGCGGATCCTCGCGGAGGAGCGGCCCGACCTGCTCCAGGCGGATCTGGCGATCCTGATGGAGCCCTCGAACGCCGGCATCGAAGCCGGCTGTCAGGGCACGCTGCGTGCCGAGGTGACCGCGACGGGTACACGCTCACACAGCGCCCGTTCATGGATGGGCGTCAACGCGATCCATGGAGCACGGGACATCCTCGACCGGCTGCTCTCCTACGAGCCGCGCACCCCGGTGATCGACGGACTCACCTACCGCGAGGGTCTGAACGCCGTTCGCGTCGAGGGGGGAGTGGCCGGCAACGTCATCCCCGATTCCTGCACGGTCACCGTGAACTATCGATTCGCCCC
>JAUHZW010000316.1 GCA_030425745.1 Actinomycetes bacterium | reverse complement strand
CCCGCCAGTCGTCGGGAGACGAGCCGGCGGGGAGGTCGCCGAGCGGGACGTCGGCGAGGCTCGGGATCGTGGTCACGGTGTTCTCGGCGCTCATCGGGCCACCCCCAGGGAGTCCAGTGCACGGGTGAGGACGTCGAGCACATCGCACCCGAGCCCCACCTCCTCATCGACCCCGTCGATGCCAGCGCCCTTGCCGGCCAGGTAGACGCGGGTAGCGCCGGCAGCCCGAAGGTCAGCGACGGCCTGCGCCCCGGACTCGGCGTAGACCGGATCCGCCGAGCACAGGCACGCGATGGTGGCCCCGCTCGCGGCGAAGCCGTCGACCGGGCCGGCGATCGTGCGGATGCCACCGGCCTCGAAGAGGTTCTTCGCATAGGTCGCCCGAGCCGTCGACTGGGCCGCAGTGCCGAGCGTCGCCAGGTAGATCACCGGACGCTCACCCGTGGCAGCCTGCGCATCGGCGCGGCCACGCTGCGCCTCGAACTCGTCGGACAGCCGGTGCACAGTCAGCGGGGTGAACAGCGTCCCGCCCTGCGACGGGTCGGCCACGGTCGCGGGGGCCGGAGGCTGCTCGTCGATATTGGGGAACTCGCTGAGGCCGGTCAGTGGGATCCGCCGAGTGGCGACCTTGCGCTGGCGCTCGGCGCGTGCTGCCGTGAGCGCCGCGTCGACAGCCCCGGACTGCAGCATCGCGGGCATGCCACCCGCGCGCTCGGACTCCTGCACCAGATCCCACGCACGCTGAGCGAGCTCGTCGGTCAGCGACTCCACGAACCACGAGCCGCCGGCCGGGTCGATGACCCTGGCGAGGTGCGACTCGAGCATCAGGATCGACTGCGTGTTGCGCGCCACTCGGCGGCCCAGCGCCGATCCTCCACTCGCGATGAGGGCGTCATGGGGAAGGACGGTGATCGCATCCGCACCTCCGACAGCGGCGGAGAAGCACGCGACCGTCGAGCGCAAGGTGTTGACCCAGGTGTCGTAGCGGGTCAGCATCACGCGCGAGGTCTCCGCATGCATCCGCATCGCGCGCTTGGACTCGGGGAGCCCGGCTGCCTCAAGGACCCGCGACCACAGGCGCCGAGCGGCCCGCAGCTTGGCGATGGTGAGGAACTGGTCGTCCGTCGCGGCGAACGTGAACTCCACGGCATCGACCGCCGCGTCGAGAGCGACACCGCGAGCCACCAGTTCGCGGACCGCCCAGGCACCGGCGGCGATGGTCCAGGCCAGTTCCTGGCCCTCGGTGGCGCCGGCGTCGTGCCACACCGTGCCGTCGACCGCGACCGACGCTGCCCGCGGTGCGGCCTTCGCGGCGTCACGAACCACGGCGGCGACGTCGTCCATGGCCAGGGACAGATCGAAGGAGCCACCCGCCCGCGCCCAGCCGCCGAGCGGATCCAGGCCCAGGGCGCCGCGGCGCTCGTCGATCGCGATGGCCGCGGCATCCCAGGCGCCGAGCAGTGCGCGGGCAGCGGCGATCTGTGAGGCGACACCCGCCTCGGCCTGCAGGCTCACCGGAGCCAGATCCAGCAGGACACCCTGCAGTGCCGACGCGATCTGAGCGGGGACGTCGGCATCGGAATCCACGGTGATCGTCACCCCGGTGGCACCGGACTCCAGTTCCAGCACGGCGGACGACCCCTCGACGGCAGGCCACACCCGCTGCCGGATCTCCCACGGCTCCGGAGCGGCATGGGTCGAGCGCTGGAAAGGGGCCTGCCCGGGGGCGAGATCGTCGACCGGCGCATCGGCCGCGGTGTACAGCGGCTGGATCTCGATGCCATCATCGGTGCGCGTCACGAGGCGCTTGTCGAAGGCCGCGAGGAAGTCCGCCTCGGTGGCGTCCGGCTTCCCCTTGAGGAGGACCCGACGCACCTCGTCCATCCACTGGTCGCGGGTGGCGGAATCGAATGACGCGGCGAGCGTCAGGGAAGAGGTCACGCTGCTCCTTCGCTGGGTGGCGCGAGACAGGTACTAGGACATCCTAGGAGGGGGACGCCTGCCATGATGCCGCGGAGCCTCGGGTTGCCCCGTCGAAGGAGTGTCACCATGGACGTGCTGCCGCCGCAGCGCGACTGGCCGGGATCGGAGGTCCCGGAGCCGGAGTCGCGCGAGCATCGCCGCGTGACC
>JAUHZW010000031.1 GCA_030425745.1 Actinomycetes bacterium | reverse complement strand
CGGGAGACGTACGGCGTGGACCAGGTCGTTGCCCGCATCTACGACCCTCGACGCGCGGAGGTCTACGAGCGCCTGGGCATCCCCACGGTCGCGACCGTGTCGTGGACGGCCGGACAGTTCATGCGTCGGATGCTGCCGCTGGGTGCAGAGGACGAGTACCGCGACCCCAGCGGCGTCGTCGTGCTCTCCGAGGTGCACGTCGGGGCCTACTGGCTGGGGAGACGATCGAGCGACCTCGGACTCGCCAGCGGTGCCCGGATCGCCTTCCTGACCCGATACGGGCAGGGCTTCCTGCCCGACAGTGAGACCGTCCTGCAGGACGGCGACATCGTGCATGCCCTGTTCCTCGACGACATGCGCGAGCAGGTCGAGCGTGTGTTCGAGCACGGCCCGGATGAGGAGGACTGATGCGCGTCGCCATCGCCGGGGCCGGCAAGGTCGGTCGCGCCATCGCCCGTGAACTGGTGGCCAACGGTCATCAGGTGCTGCTCATCGACCGCGATGCAGAGCTCGCCCGTCCCGGAGTGGTCGAGGGAGCGGAGACCCTCATGGCCGACGCATGCGAGGTGTCCGCTCTTGACGAGGCCTACCTCGCTGGCTGCCAGGTCGTCGTCGCCGCCACCGGTGACGACAAGGTCAACCTCGTCGTATCCCTGCTGGCGAAGACCGAGTACGGCGTTCCCCGGGTCGTGGCCCGGGTGAACCACCCCAAGAACGAGTGGATGTTCGATGAGTCGTGGGGAGTCGACGTCGCCGTGTCGACGCCTCGCATGCTGTCAGCGCTCGTGGAGGAGGCGGTCAGCGTCGGCGACCTCGTACGGCTCTTCACCTTCCGGCAGGGTGATGCCAACCTCGTCGAGATCACCCTGTCCGCCGACTCCCCGGTCGTCGGCCAGCGGGTCGGCGATCAGGTCTGGCCCCACGACACCGCCCTGGTGGCGATCGTCCGGGGTCCGCGCGTCATCGCACCGTCCGCAGACGACGCCCTCGACAAGGGTGATGAACTGCTCTTCGTCGCGTCCCCCGATGTCGAGGGCGAACTCCAGCGCCTTCTCGGCCACGCCTGACGGTCTGCGGTCCCCCGCAGGTCAGCACGGTCCCCCGCACGTCAGCACCGCGCCGAGCCTCAGTCCGATCCGCCCTGAACGCGGGCCCGACGCGCCCGATACACCGGCGCCAGCACTCGATAGGTGGCGTAGGCCCCGGCCAGGTAGAGCGGCCAGCCGAGGACCACCTTGGCCACTCCGAGCGGCGCCACGGCCCCGGCCAGGTACAACGGCACCTGCACGAGGAGTCGGAGACCGAAGACTCCCACCCAGATCCAGGACGCCGCCGCATACACGCGCCGCAGGTCCGGCTCGGCCCGCCACGACGTGCCCTCACCGGTGAGGTAGCCCATCGCGATGCCCAGCAGCGGCCAGCGGACGAGGATCGAGATCAGGAAGGCGGCCCCGTACCCGATGTTCAGGAGCATCCCCGGCACGAAGACATCCTCAGCGCGGCCGGTGCGCGAGGAGAACCACGCCGCGATGAGCAGCCCCACGAACCCGGCGATGACCTGCTGCAGCGGCTGTCGGCGGATCAGGCGCCACACCACGATGACCACGCCGGCGCCCACCGCCGCGATGAGAGACGTGCGCAGTTCACTGCCGGTCACGAGATAGGCGATCACGAAGACGACGGTCGGCAGACCGGAGTCGATGATGCCGCGCCATCCACCCAGCGCACGCTCGAGAAGCAGGGCCTCCTGCCGAACCTCTTCCACGCTCTCGACGCCGTCCGCAGCGTCCTCACCGTGCGCATCGTCGTCGCCGTGCGCATCGGGCCGACTGTCGCCGAGTGGGTTCTCGCTCATGCGGTCGACGGCTTCAACTCGTAGCGGGGGTTGTAGATCGTCGGGTGCTCGGTGTTGCACGTCATGCGCCCGCAGACGACCATCGATCGCCCCGCGTCGACACCGGGGATCCGACGGCGACCCAGCCACACGACCGAGATGCTCCCGGTTCCGTCGTCCAACTCGATCTCCACGGCCGGAGCCGTGCTGGCCGGGCGCAGGGTCACGCTCCGGACGATTCCGCGCACCACGACCGGCTCTCCGGGAGTGCAGCAGTCGATGGGCCGGACCCGCGGATCGGCATCGACCCGCATCTGCTCCTGGAGCTCCGCGGCCTCGTCCTCGGTGCGGCTGCGCGTGAGCCGTGACCACCAGCCCTGCCTCGGGGACGCATCAGTGGACGTCTCCCGGGACGCGTCCGTCGGTGTCGCCACGACTAGCGGGTCTCCGTGATCTCAGGACCCCGTTCGAACGGTGACGGCGGACCGGCCGCGGCGGGGACACCCTCGGCAGCCTCCTGGGGCAGCCTCAGCGGGATGGGCGCACCGACCGGCATGGCCTCGCCCCCGCGCACGATGACCAGGCTGCGCACCATGGCCTCGAGCGCATCGGCGGCCTCCCCCGGAACCGTGGCCGCACCGAGGAAGACGGCGCGCAGGAACCAGCGAGGGCCCTCGATCCCGACGAAGCGTGCCGGCTGCAGGCCCTGCGATCCGTCCGAGGGTGAGACCTTGGCGCGGAGTTCGGGTCCGAACGGACCGTCGACCACCTCGACAAGGCCGCCGGAGGAGTTGATCGACGACTTGATCTGACCACGGACCTCCTCCCACAGCCCGCCGCTGCGCGGGGCCGCGTAGGGCTGCACCTGGACCATGGCGTCGGGGCGGGTCAGGTTGAGCTGTGTGACGCTGCCGGTCGACTGGTCGGCCTGCACCTGGACGTTGACACCCTCGGTGGGCGTCACCAGAACGGACCCGAGATCGAGCCGCTCGATGTCGTCCGACACCTCGGACACGTCCCATGGCCCATGCTCGTGCCTGTCCATGCAGCCACCTCTCCTGTGCATCGGCCCGCTGACGGCAGGGCCCTCGTGCGCCGGCGCCGAGCCGGTCCGCTGTCTACGCTACCCGCCGATCATGCCCCATCGCGGTGCCCCCCGGTCGAACCGAAACCACCGCTGCCGCGGTGTGAGCCGGGCAGGACCTCCACGTCGATGACCTCCGCGCGGAGCACCGGCTGGATGACGAGTTGAGCGATGCGGTCTCCGCGCGACAGACGCACCGGGGTGGTCGGATCATGGTTGACGAGGATCACCGCGATCTCGCCTCGATAGCCGGCATCGATCACTCCGGGGGCGTTGACCAGGCCCACCCCGTGTCGCGCGGCGAGTCCGCTCCGCGGGCACACGAGGGCGACGGTGCCGGCCGGAAGCGCGATGGCGATTCCGGTCGGCACCAGCGCGCGCTCCCCCGGTGCAAGCTCGACGTCTTCCCGGGCACGCAGGTCCAGACCGGCATCTCCCGGATGCTCGTAGGCCGGCGCCGGGAGATCAGGGTCCAGTCGGTGCAGCAGCACAGCAACGTCCGCGCTCATGGGTTCAGCTCGAACGGGTGGTCGTCGGCGTCCGGACGCCAGGTCGGCCCACCGTTGGCCCGGTCCTCGATGGCCTGCTTCACCTGATCCGCCGAGCCGTGGTCGACGAAGTGCTGCAGGGGCACCTGCACGAAGATCGCAGCCGCCCGGACCGCGACCTGACCGTCGCGGCTCCCCAGATAGCCGGTGGCACGCGTGTAGACGCGTCGACCCTTCACGCCCGCCACCTCGGCCTCGATGATGAGATCCGTCCCCACGGGCACCGGTCGACGGAAGTCGCACTCGAGCCGTCCGGTGACAGCCGGCCCCGCGAGCAGCCAGTTGAGCGAGCCGAGGATCTCGTCCAGGGCCGTGGACAGCACTCCCCCGTGGGCCAGCCCGGGCGCACCCTGATGGTGCTCCGACACCCGGAAGACTCCCGAGACCGTCAGCCCCTCCCCAGCAGTGATACTCATGTGCAGACCCGTCGGGTGCTCATCACCACATCCGAAGCACCATCGGTAGTGGCTCGGGATGGGAGTGCCCGGCGCCGGCGCGTGATCCGACCTCTGCGGAAGTTCCGCGTCGTCCGGCGGTGTCGTGTTCTGGCTTGCGGGCGTCACCATGGCGGCGACAGTACCGGCCCCACCGATACCGATCCACGACATCGCCTGACAGGCTGATCCCATGGCCACGCCGTCCTCCGCATCGTCCGGCTACCGGGAGCGACTGCTGCCCGGGTGGTGGGTCTGGCTGGTGGCCGGTGGGCTCGTGGTCATGGTCGCCGTGGCCTACGGTGCGGCTCTGGGCGCGCCAGTGGGCTGGGCGACGCTGATCGTCGGTGCCGCCCTGGCTGCAGCCGTCATCTGGACCAGCGCGCCCGTCGTGAGCGTCACCGCCGACGGCCTTCGCGCGGGAGATGCGCTCCTGCCCCTCACGGCCGTCGGGAGGGTCCGGATCGTCGACCGCGACGGCATCGCCTCACTCCGCGGCCCTGGGGCGGATGCCCGCCTCTATGTGGTGGTCCGAGCCTCGGCAGCCCCGAGCGGACTGCTCGTGCACATCGAGGATGACGACGATCCGCACCCGGCCTGGCTGGTGAGCAGCCGGCACCCCGATCGCATAGCGGCTGCCCTGACTGCAACGATGGAGCCCACGCACAGCCCACGAGTGGAGGAATGATGGACGAGCAGGCCGCCCCCGAATCCCACGACGTCGTCGAGATCAATCCGCTCGCGCACCTGATCGCACCCGTGGCCGCGATCGGCGCGACCATGCTCGTGCGCAAACTGATGACCTCGGGTTATGAGCGCATCTCCGGTCGGCCCGCGCCGGCACCCCGCGATCCCGCTGTGTCGTTCACCCGGGCGCTGGTCTGGACCGCTGTCACGGCAGCCACGGCAGCCGTCGTCGAGGTCGCCGTCTACCGAGTCGCCAATCAGCTGGGCGAGCGCCACCAGTAGGGCCTCAGGCGCACTCGGTGCAGACGGAGCAGCGCCTCAGGCGCACTCGGTGCAGATCGGGCCGTTCTTGCCCTCGTGATCGAGCTGGCTGCGGTGCTGCACCAGGAAGCAGCGCGCACAGGTGAACTCGTCCGACTGCCGCGGAAGCACCCGCACCGTCAGGTTCTCGTCCGACAGGTCGGCGCCGGGCAGCTCGAGGCTCTCCGCGAGGTCGGCCTCGTCCACATCGACCGCCGAGGAGGCCTTGTCGGCCCGGCGGGCCTTCAGCTCCTCGAGGCTGTCCTCCGCGAGCTCCTCGTCAGTCTTCCGAGGTGCGTCGTAGTCGGTGGCCATGTGTCCTCGCCCTTCGTCAACGTGCCGTCCTGGCGGCCGATGTGCGGCCCGTGCGCGGAGATTGTGCCTCATCGGTGTTTCGCGCGCATGGCAGGGTAGGGGTGTCCACTGTCCGTGGCCGATCTGACCGGGAGACCACCCATGCCGCTCTACGCCCTCGGTGACCGCGAACCGACCATCCACCCCACTGCCTTCGTGCATCCGGACGCCGTGATCATCGGTGACGTCACCGTCGGGAGCGAGTCGACGGTCTGGCCGACAGCGGTGCTGCGCGGCGACCACGCCAGCATCCGGGTCGGCAGCCAGACCTCCGTCCAGGACGGCACCATCGTCCACTGCGCCGCGGGCGCCGACACCGTCATCGGCGACCGGTGCGTCGTCGGCCACAACGTCCATCTCGAGGGCTGCACCATCCACGATGACTCCCTCGTGGGCTCCGGTTCTGTGGTGCTCCACCGAGTCGTGGTCGGTCCGCATGCGCTGGTGGGGGCCGGAGCAGTCGTCGGCAACGACAAGGTCGTGCCCCCGCATGCACGGGCGCTGGGCGTGCCGGCACGGATCACCGAGGACGTCGTGACGGAGGGCGAGTTCGCCCGCATGGTCGATGTCTACGTGCACAACGCGCATTGGTACAACGCCGAACTGCGGCGTCTGGACTGACACCCTGCCGCGGGAGGTCAGGGCATGTCGAGCGCCCCGCTCGCGACCAGCAGTGCGCGCAGCTGATCGATGATCGCGGGAGCGGCCGCGACGAAGGCGGGATCGAGATCGTCGCCGCCGTCGAGTCCGGTGACCACCACGCCGGCCTCACGGCAGACGAGCGAGGCGGCAGCGTGATCCCACGGGTTGAGTCCGTACTCGTAGTAGCCGTCGGCGCGCCCCTCGGCCAACCAGCAGAAGTCGATCACGGCGCACCCCGTGCGTCGGATGTCGCGGACGTCGCCGATGATGCGCGTGACGACCTCGGCCTGCCGCACCCGTCGCTCAGCGGAGTATCCGAAGCCCGTCACCACGAGCGCCTGGCTGAGCGTTTCGCACGACGAGCCGGTGAGAGCGGTCGCGATGCCGCGCTCCACGCGCCAGGCCCCGTGCCCGCGCACCGCGACGTACGCCTGATCCAGCGCTGGCAGGACGACCACGCCGAGCGCTGTGCCATCGGTGTCCTCGAGGGCGATGGACACACCCCACAACGGCATCCCGTAGAGGTAGTTCACCGTCGCGTCGAGCGGATCCACGATCCAGCGGCGCCCCGACCCACTCGGGCGCTCCCCGCCCTCTTCGCCCAGGAACCCGTCCTCCGGAAAGCGTTCCAGGATCGTCTCGACGATGATCTGCTCGGCCCCGCGATCCATCGCCGACACCACGTCGGTCGGAGTGCTCTTGGTGTCGATGGTGAGGTCGATCGGGCGCTCATCACGCAGGAAGAGGCCCGCCTCCCAGCCGGCTCGCCAGGCAGTGCCGAGTGCGGGATGGAGGCCCAGCAGATCGGCCAGGGCGCGGGTCGGCATCTCAGTCATGGCTCCATCCTGCCGCCCGTCGGTCCGGGAGTAGCGTCCGCACCATGCTGAGCACCTACCGGCGGGCGCTGGAGATCCCCGGCGCCTGGCAGTTCTCGACGACGGGTTTCGTCGCGCGACTGCCGATCGCCATGGTCGGTCTGGGCATCGTCCTGCTGGTCAGCGGCCGCACGGGGTCGTATGCGGCAGCGGGCATCCTGTCCGCCTCCTTCCAGCTGCCGGCCGCTCTGGGCGCCGTGGTGACCAGCCGATGGATCGACCGCGTCGGCCAGGCGCGGCTGCTGCCTTGGCTGGCCGCCACCAACGCCCTGCTGCTGATCCTCTTCGTCCTGACGGTGGAGGCCGAGTTGGCGCTCATCGTGCAGGCGGTCGTGGTGGCCGGTGCTGGAGTGAGCCAACCGGCGATCGGATCCATGGTGCGCGCCCGCTGGGCGCATGCCGCCACGGATCCGTCACGGTTGCGCAGCGCGTTCGCGCTCGAGAGCGTCGTCGACGAGCTGATCTTCAGCGTGGGGCCGCCGATCACCGCCCTGCTGGCGGTGCAGCTGGCCCTTCCCTCACCGATCATGGCCGGGGCCGTCATCGGCCTGGTGGGAGGCGTCGCCCTGGCGGCCCAACGCGCCACCCAGCCACCGCTCGCTGCTCATCGAGCCGACACCGCGGGCGACCATCGTCGGAGCGCCCTGTTCCAGCCCGGTGCCGCCCTCGTGGCACTGGCCGCCGTGGGGATCGGATCGGTCTTCGGTGCCTACGAGGTGACGGTCGTGGCCTTCTCCGCCGGGGAGGATGCTCCCGGGGCCTCCGGCCTGATCCTCGGGGTGTGGGCGGTCGGCTCGATGATCGGCGGACTGTGGTTCGGGGCCCGTTCATGGCGGGTCCCCCTCAGCCGCCAGATGGTGATCCTTCCGGCCATCGTCGTGATCGCCCTGATCCCTCCCCTGTTCGTCTCCTCACTGCCGACCCTGGCGCTCGTGACCGCAGTCGGGGGCGCCTCGGTCGCTCCGGCCCTGATCGCCGCCTTCTCGATCACGGAGAGACTCGTCCCGGCAGCCCAGCTCACCGAGGGACTCACCTGGACCAACTCCGGCCTTGCCGTCGGTTTCTCGGTCGGCACGGCCACCGCCGGCTTCGTCGTCGACTCCTTCGGCACGACCTGGGGCTTCGCCCTGGCCATCGCCGGTGCGACCTTCTCCACGGTCGTCGGCGGCGTCGGCCAACGCTCGTTCGCCCGCCATGCGCGCCCGCTGGAGCCGGGGTCCGCCGCGCCCGCCTGGAACGACGACCCGCTTCCCGGGCCGCATCCCGGAGGCGTCATGGATGACGCGCCCTAGCGACGGCCGTGTCCGTCTGCGTGTCGCGTGTCGGACGGTGTGCCACGGAACGGGCAGGGACGCGCTAGGTTCGTCCTAGCGGGACCGCCCCGCTGCGTGATGTGGGAGTCAGCCGTGGAGACGTTCAGCCCTCGCGAGGTGCAGGCCCGCGTGCGCGCCGGCGAGTCCGCGGAGGCCGTCGCCGCTGACACGGGCTGGGCCCTGGACAAGGTGCTCCGCTACGCCGAACCGCTGCTCGCCGAGCGCGCCTTCATGGCGAATCAGGCGCAGACGGTCGAGGTCCGTCGCTCACGCGGATCGGTCACGCTGTACGACTCCTGCGAGCAGGTCCTCGGCTCCCCCGCCATCGATGAGGTGCAGTGGGATGCGCACCGGCGCGAGGACGGACGCTGGGTCGTCACCGCCAGCATCGACGGTGAGATCGGGGCCTGGACCTACGACCACCACGGTCGCAACCTGCATCCCCTGGACGATGTCGCCCGGCGGCTCATGGGCACGACGCCGGCTCCGGCCGAGGACGAGGTCGACATCGCCGAGGCGCTGGACCTCGCTGCTGAGGTGCCCGTCGTCCGCGACGAGCAGGATGCCCGACCCCACCTGGCCGTCGTCCCGCAGCAGGCGGATGACGACGCGTCCGGAGCACCCGCGGAGGAGCCCACGGCACCGGTGGACGAGCCGGTCCGAACCGGCGGCGGCTACGAGCAGGAGACCATCTCGCTCCCACGGGACACCGCCCCCGCTGCGCCGTCGGCCGACGAGGAGCCTGCTCCCAAGCGCGGAGCCCGCAAGGCCAAGGGCCGCAAGGGCCGCACCAGCGTTCCCAGCTGGGACGAGATCCTCTTCGGCGCCGGCAAGTCCGACGACTGACCTTCGCCGACCGGCCACGGTCGGCCTGCGCCTCAGGCGCCCTCGCTGGGCCCGTCCTCGCTGAACGGCAGCGGCTGCGACGACATGTGGGCGGTCTTGGCGCGAGAGGCGGTCATCCGCGCGACATAGTGCCGCCGACACAGGACCTCGTACGACACGACATCGGCATCCGCGACATCCGTGTCTCCGACGACGACCTGATCCCCCTCGACGACCATCTCGCCGTTGACCGTGCGAGCGTTGTGGATCGCGCGGCCCCCGCACCAGCACAGCGCCTCCACCTGCAGGACCTGCATGCGATCGGCCAGCTCCACGAGGCGGGCTGAGCCGGGGAACAGCCGCGTGCGGAAGTCCGTCATGATGCCGAAGGCGTAGACATCGATGCCGAGATCATCGACCACAGCGGCGAGCTGCTCGACCTGATCCTCGGTGTAGAACTGAGCCTCATCGCAGATCAGGTAGTCCACCCGGCCGCCCGAGGAGAGGAGGTCGACCACGGTGCGGCGCAGATCCAGATCGTCGTGCACCTCGACCGCCGAGACCGAAAGACCGAGACGACTGGACAGGACGGAGTCACCCGCGCGGTCCAGCCGGGTGAACACCAGCCCCGAACGCCCGCGCGAACGGTGGTTGTGATCGGTCTGCAGGGCAAGGGTGGACTTGCCACAGTCCATCGTGCCCGCGTAGCAGGTCAGTTCCGCCACGAGTCCATCCTCACACTCCGGCCCGCGCCGTGAGGGCCGGGATCAGGATCTCGTCCGGAGTCAGGCCCCCGTGCTGGCCGATCAGTCGAGAGATCGTGGGGTCCGTGGCGCTCGCCAGCATCCAGCCGGCCCGTGGAATCGCGATGAGATCCCCGATGCGGTCGGCCAGCACCGGATCCACCGGACCGAACAGGCCGCGGTCGACCGCCTCCGTCCGCGAGAGAACGTCCGCGCGGTCGCCCAGCACAGCGCGCCAGGCCGCGAGGACATCGGGCAGTGCACCGGGTTCGGCGTACACGTGGCGAGCACGGGGCTCTCCCGCCCACCGACGGACGCCGGAGGCCAACCGCGGCTCGCTGTCGAGGAGCACCCGCCGTTCGGGAGAGATGTCGACCATGCCGTGGTCGGCCGTCACGATGAGCACAGAACCGGGAACCAGCAACTCCGCGAGGCGTCCGACGAGGTCGTCCGCCCGCCCCAGTGCCGCGCGCCATTCCGCGCTGGCCACGCCCGATTCATGGCCCACCCGGTCGAGTTCAGGCCAGTAGACGTACGTGTAGCTCGGTCCGGGCGCACGGAGGATGTCCCGCACAGCGGAGCAGCGGTCGTCCACGGTCGCGACCCCCCGATACTCCGCTCCACGCAGCACGGCACGGGTGAGTCCGGACTCCTCGTAGTCCGGGGACGACAGACTCGTCATCCGCACACCGGCCCGATGGACCCGCTCGAAGACCGTGGCCTCCGGCTGCACCGCCACGGGCGTGGGCCGGCTGCCCCATTGCAGCGGGGCCAGGATGCGACCGGTCTCGGGGTACTCGAACGACGCCCCCACCAGTCCGTGCTCACCGGCCAGCAGACCCGTGCCCAGCGATCCGAGGCCGACCGGGGTGGTCGTGGGAAAGGGTGCGGCGACGCTGGCTCCGCTCAGTGCGGACAGGTGCGGAGCGAGTTCCGGGTGGTCGCGCAATGACTGCCAGCCCAGACCGTCGATGAGGCAGAGCACCACGTGCTGGGCCGGTCCGATGCCGAGCCGATCGACGAAACCGGTGACGCCCACCGCTGCTGCGGCAGACGTGCTGACGTCGGCGAGGGTGCGAGGGCCCTCCCCTGCCCCGGGCAGGCTCACCGAGCCCGGTCGGAGGTCGCCTGCGACAGCGCGGAGGCGAACTCCAGCACCCGGCTCACGACCTCGGCCCCGTCGGCCGCGACCGAGACGCGCACCGAGAGATCGTCATTGCTGGACGTACCCGTGTACCCGTGGTCCGCCTCACACTGCGGGTCGCCACACGTGGCGGGCTCCAGATCAAGTCGGCTCACCGCGCCCCAACCGATGGTGAGGACGACCTCCGCTGCCGCCCCACCCGGACGGTGCCGGGCCGGGTCGTTCACGACACGGGAGACGACGACAGAGTCGACGCGCTCCAGCCGCACGGCCTCGGTCGATGCCGTGGCGGAGGCAACCGGGTGGATGTCATCAGCCGGGTGCTCGTCGGTGTGGCTCACCACCAGTCGCGTCGGGGTCAGGGCGAGGACGGTGATGTGGCGGCGCAGTTCGTCACGGTCGAACATCGCCTCGTGGTGGACGACGTACGAGATGAGCGGCTCGTCGGCCAGGGCGGTGTCGAGTGCATCCGTGACGAGGTCCGGGTAGTACCCCGATCGCTGGATGTCCGACCGCAGTCGCTTGGCCATGTCCGTCATGGGCACCATCCTGTCACCTGACCGGTCCTCCTCAAGCCCGCCCCGATCACCGGGCAAGGGGGAAGCAGACTTCGACGATGTCTCCACTGTGCCGTTCCGTGATGGGGTGCCCAGAGTGACGGAACGTCTCCAGCATCCGTCGGTTGGCGGGCAGCACCTCAGCCACGAACCGCTCCACGCCCAGAGACCGTGCGATGTCGACGAGGCGGGTCAGCAGCAGCGCTCCGAGGCCCCGGCCCTGGAAGGCATCCGTCACGACGAATGCCACCTCGGCCGATGCGTCATCGAGTACGTCGAACCGCCCCACGCCGACGATGCGCTCCTCTGCCACTGCCACCAACGCCACACGTTGCTCGTTGTCGACCTCAGTGAAATAGTCCAGATCGGCCTCCGTCAGGTGGGGATGCGCAGAGAAGAAGCGCAGGTAGACACTCCGCGACGACAGCGTCTCGTGGAACGCAGTGAGCGCGTCGCGGTCGGACGGCTCGATCGGCCGGATGCTGACGACAGTCCCATCCCGCAGGACCGCATCCGCCGTCCATTCCGGAGGCGGCTCCGGGTGCGACAGCTCCGTCATGGGCAGGATTCTTCCCGATAAGGTCGCCAGATGAGCGCTGTTCCCCTGCCCGTCGACCGGCTGGACCCAGAGGTCTTCGAGGTCCACGACGAGGTCGCGACCGCCCTTCGCGAGGGCGGAGCCGTTGTCGCCCTGGAGTCCACGATCATCAGCCACGGCCTCCCGCGGCCGGAGAATCTCCGCGTCGCCACCGAGGTCGAGGACATCGTGCGATCCCGGGGAGCCGTGCCCGCCACCATCGCGGTCATCGACGGGCGAGTTCGGGTCGGCCTCGACGAGGACGGACTCGATCAGGTGGCCCACCGAGATGACATCGTGAAGGTGAGCAGTCGCGACCTCAGCACCCTCGTGGCTCGTCGGGGCAGCGGCGCCACCACGGTCGCGGCGACCAGCCACATCGCCCATCTCGCCGGGATCGAGGTCTTCGCCACCGGCGGGCTCGGCGGCGTGCACCGCGAGGCCCGGGACAGCTGGGACGAGTCGGCCGACCTCGGTGCGCTGTCGGTGACCCCGGTGACCGTCGTCTGTGCCGGGGTCAAGTCGATTCTCGACGTGACCGCCACGCTGGAACGCCTCGAGACGCTCAACGTCGGGGTCCTGGGTTACGGGTCGAGCCGCTTCCCCGGCTTCTACCTGTCCGACTCCGGCCATTCGGTCGACTGGTCCGTGGACTCCACCGAGGCCGTCGCCGACATCATGCGCGCCCGTCGAGCACTCGACATCCCGTCGGCCCTCGTGGTCGCCTATCCCCTGCCCCCCGATGCTCAGTTGGATCCCGACCTGCACCACGAGGTCCTCGAGGAGGGCCTGCGGCGGGCGGAGGCCCGGAACATCACCGGCAAGGACGTCACCCCGTTCCTGCTCGACCACTTCCATCGGGCCACGCATGGCGCATCGCTGGTCGTCAACGAGCAGATCATCGTGCGCAACTCCGAACTCGCCGCGCGCATCGCCACCTCCCGCGCCGCCGACACCGAGGTCGCCCCGCCTGTCGTGAGTCCATGACCCGGCGCTGCGTCATCGTCGGAGACGTCATGATGGACATCAGCGCCGTCATCGACGCGGACATCGCCTACGCGAGCGACACCCCGGCGCAGGTCGCGTTCCTCCCCGGCGGAGTCGGGGCCAACACCACGGCATGGATGGCGGTCAACGGCCACCCCGTGACTCTCGTGGGGGCCGTCGGCCCCGATGTCTTCGGACGCGCCATCAGGGAACGGCTGGCCGGCATCGGCGTCGACGTCCACCTGTCCGAGGCGTCGCAGCCGACCGGTGCCTGCGTGATCATCGTCGACCGTCGCCGCGAGCGCACCATGTTCCCGGACTCCGGGGCCAACTCCGCCGTGACGCTGGCGGAGATCGTCCGACACGTCGGACCGTCCGACCACCTCCACCTGTCCGGTTACACCCTGATGAACGACCGCACGCGTCCCGTGGCGCTGGCCGCTCTCGACCATGCGCGCGAGGTGGGCGCCACGACCAGCCTCGATCCGGCCTCCGCCGCGCCCATCCTCACGCACCGGGACCTCTTCGAGACCGTCCTTCCGAACATCGACCTCCTGCTGGCCAATGAACTCGAGGCCGAGGCGCTCACCGGGCTGGAGGACCCCCAGGCCGCGCTGGGTCGTCTGGCTGACGCGCTGCCATGCGTGGTGGTGAAACTCGGGGCCCGAGGTGCCATCGCTCACGACGCCCGGGGCGTGGTCGAGCAGGAGGCTCAGGCCGTCGAGATCCTGGACACGACAGGGGCAGGTGATGCCTTCACTGCGGGCTTCCTCCCTGCGTGGCTGCGGGATGCTCCCCTGTCCGAGGCCGTGACGCTCGGCCAGCAGGTGGCCGCCCGCGCTGTGGCCCGTGTCGGTGCCAGTCCGCTGGACCCCTGACGGGGAGAATCTGTCCGCCACCGTCATCAGAGAGGACCGCATGGCCCGCCGCAGCACCAAGAAGGCACCCGCCGCTGACCACGGCCGCATCGTCGACGTCGACGTCGCTGCGGAGATGCAGGGGTCCTTCCTCGAGTACGCGTACTCGGTCATCTACTCCCGCGCCCTCCCCGATGCCCGCGACGGCCTGAAGCCGGTGCAGCGCCGGATCCTGTTCCAGATGGCCCAGATGGGCCTTCGACCCGATCGCGGACATGTCAAGAGCGCTCGAGTCGTCGGCGAGGTCATGGGTCGACTCCACCCCCACGGCGACTCTGCGATCTACGACGCGCTCGTGCGCATGGCCCAGCCGTTCACCCTGCGCCTTCCGATGGTCGACGGTCACGGCAACTTCGGCTCCCTCGACGACGGGCCGGCGGCCATGC
>JAUHZW010000030.1 GCA_030425745.1 Actinomycetes bacterium | reverse complement strand
CTCGTCGCGGTCCAGGACGGGTGAGTTCGGCACGCGCGCCCGCTGCTGCTCGAACTCCGGAGTCTTGGGAATGTCGAGCCGCATCGACTGGATGAACCCCTCCGGGTCATCGATGTCGGGGTAGGTCATGTCCTTCGCCATCGCGAGGGCGACATCGACCCGGAATCCGTCGGCACCGAGGTCCATCCAGAACCGCAGGGTCTCCAGGGCATCGTCACGGATCTCCCGATTGGCCCAGTTGAGGTCGGGCTGACTGGAGTCGAACAGGTGCAGGTACCACTGGCCCGGCGTGCCGTCGGGCTCGGTGATGCGGGTCCAGGCGATGCCCCCGAAGACGCTCTGCCAGTTGGTCGGCGGCTCACTGCCGTCAGGGCCCCGGCCGTCGAGGAAGTGGTAGCGGGCCCGCTCCGGGCTGCCGGGCGCTGCGGCGAGCGCCTCCTGGAACCAGTCCCGGTCGATGGACGAGTGGTTCGGGACGACGTCGACGAGAACCTTCAGGCCGCGCGCGTGCGCCTGCTCGATGAGTTCCCGGGCGTCGTCGAGGGTGCCGTACATGGGATCGACCGATCGAGGGTCGGCGACGTCGTACCCCGAATCATGCTGGGGGGAACGGTAGAACGGCGAGAGCCAGATGGCATCGACGCCGAGCGCGGCGATGTAGGGCAGCTCGCTGATGACACCGCGCAGGTCACCGGTGCCGTCGCCGTTCGCATCGCGGAACGATCGGGGATACACCTGGTAGACAGCAGCGCGGTGCCACCACGGGACAGCCATGTGAGAACTCCCTCGCTAAGCCGAGAACGGCTTCGTCGACCCTCGGACGACGAGCCGCGTGGGCAGGTTGACGTCCTCGGGACGGGCAGCGTTCGGATCGCGGAGCTCGAGCAGGAGCGCCTCGGCGGCGATGCGCCCGAGGTCGGCCACCGGCTGGGCGACCGTGGTGAGGTCGAGGAGCTCGGACATGTCATGCCCGTCCACCCCGACGATGGAGATGTCTCGACCAGGCACCAGATGATGACTCCGCAGCGCCCGCATGGCACCGAACGCCATCTCATCCGACATCGCGAAGACCGCCGTCGGTGGCTTGCGCTGGGTCAACAGTGCCGTCATGGCCTGCTCGCCACCGGGGATGGTGAAGTAGCCGTAGGACTCGAGCATGGGATCGATCTCCAGACCCGCATGCTCCATCGCGGCCTGGAACCCCTTGTGGCGATCGTTCTCCGCGGTGAACGGGGAGCCGACGGGTGCCCCGGTGATGACCCCGATGCGTTCGTGTCCGAGGTTGATCAGGTGCTGGGTCGCGGTCTGGCCGGCCTCGACATCGTTGATCGTGGCACTGGGGACGCCCTCATGGGTCAGGCCGATGAGGCTGGTGGGCAGGCCGAGATCGAGCACGTCGCGCAACTGCGGATCCTCCGGCGAGAGCGCGATGACGATCACGCCGTCGACGCGCCGGCGAAGCCGCGGCGCCGGCGGCAGGCGGTGGTGCCCCTCCGGTGTGCTCGTGCTCATGAGCAGGAGGTCCATGCCGGCGCCCTGGAGCACGGACTCCACTCCTGACAGCACGGTGCTGAAGTACCAGCGGGCGATGTAGGGGGTGACGACGGCGATGCTGCCGGTCCGCCCGCTGGCCAGCCGCGACGCGCTGGGTGAGATGACATAGTCGAGTTCGTCCGCGACCTTCTGGATGCGCTCACGGGTGCCGGCGTCCACGTTGGGCAGACCGCGCAGTGCCCGCGAGACGGTCGCGGTCGAGACACCGGCGGCCTCGGCGACGTCCTTGATCGTGATCGGCACGGGTCCTCCTCCGCAGAAGTGACCGCATCCTGCCACACGGCGACAAGCGGTTACATGCGAGTGTGCACGAGAAACCCGGATCCGAAGGTCACAACTCTGTAAACGATGCCATCCGGTGGACGATGCCGTCCAAGATGTCCGTCTCGGAGACGACGACCTCCCGCGCCCCGGTCGCCCGGAGCACCTCGTCGAGCACCATCGCCCCGCCGGCGATGACATCCACCCGGCCCGGGTGCATGTACGGGAGCGCCCCGCGCTCGGCTCTCGTCATCGCGGTGAACCGGGCGGCCACCTCACTGACCTGCTCAGCGGAGATCACCGACCCGTGGAGGATCTCCTCGTCATACTCCGGCAGGTCCAGGGCCATCGCGGCCACCGTGGTGACCGAGCCGGCCAGGCCGACCACGGATCGTGCCCTGTCGAAGGGGACCGTCTCCCCCGCCACGGCCACCGCGGCACGGATGTCAGCGCGGGTCGCCCTCACCTCATCCTCCGTCGGCGGATCCGAGGCGAGGTGCCGCTCGGTCATGCGGACGCAGCCGACATCGACGCTCACGGCGGACTCGGGCGAATCGACGCCGAGGACGAACTCAGTGGAGCCGCCGCCGATGTCGACGACAAGCGCAGGAGTCTGGACGATCCCGGCCGGCAGGCCACGCAGTGATCCGATGAACGAGAGCTCCGCCTCCTCGGTGCCCGGGATGACCTCCGGCTCGACGCCGATGCGTGAGGCGACGCCGGCGATGAACTCGTCCCGGTTGCGGGCATCACGGCTGGCTGATGTCGCGACGAACCGGGTGCGTTCGACCCCATGCTCGGCCATGATCGACGCGAACTCGTCGAGTGCGGTGAAGAGCCGGTCGAGAGCGGCCTGCGAGAACTCCCCGGTGCGGTCGATGCCCTCCCCCAGCCGGACGATGCGCATGAGGCGCACGTGCTCATGCAGCACGCCCGCATCGTCGACGTCGGCGATGAGCAGACGCACCGAGTTCGTGCCGCAGTCGATGGCCGCGAGAGTCATGCGGTGTCTCCACTCGACCCGCTCGCACTCTCGGCGCGGGCGGCGTCCGCGCAGGAGACCGGCCGCCACCACTCCGGCAGTGCAGCGAGGGCCTCGTCACCCAGGGGGTTCACGCCGGGGCCTGCCGCCAGGGCGTGGGCGACCAGCACGTGCAGGCACTTCACCCGGGTCGGCATGCCCCCCGCGCTGATGCCGTCGATCTCCGGGACCCCGCCGACGCCAGCGCGCTCTCCCAGCGCAGCTCGCTCCGCGAGGAACGACTCATGCGCGGCGGCGTACTGGGCGGCCAGTTCCGGGTCGGTGGCGAGCCGCTCCTCCATCTCGCGCATCAGCCCGCTGCTCTCCAGAGTCCCAATCGCGGCAGCGGCGCGCGGGCAGGTCAGGTAGTACAGGGTCGGAAACGGGGTGCCGTCCGGCAGACGTGGGGGCGTGGCCACCACGTCGGGCTCGCCGCACGGGCAGCGGTGGGCCACCTCCGCTGTGCCCCGGGACTCACGCCCCAGCTGACGGGCGACGGCAGCAGCGTCCTGAGGGTCCATCCCGCCAGCCTGCCCTACGCGGCTCAGTCACTGAGCAGCGCGGGCCTCGTTCCGTCAACGTCCTGCTTCGCGGCGTCGTCCCGCTCGGCAGCGTCGTCGACCTTCGCAGCATCATCGGCCTTCGCAGCGTCGTCGACCTTCGCAGTGTCATCGGCCTTCGCGGCGTCGTCGGCCTTCGCAGCGTCGCTCGTGGGTGTCGCCTCGTCGGCGGTGCGGACGGCGCCCCAGAGGGTGGAGTACCAGGGCTGGTCGCCGGCGGCCTCGGCGGCGATCTCCTCCTCGGTCTTCTCCGTGCCGAGGGCGACGTAGCCGACCTCGCCGGGAAGCACGAAGTGCAGCCGACGCCGCGCCTCCGCGGCGACGAAGGCGGGGTCGTCCCAGCGCAGCTTCTCCAGCTGCAGGGCCGCGACCCGGTCGCGGGCGGCCTCGACGTCGGCACGCAGCTGCGCGATCTCCGCGCGCTGCGCGAACCATTGGCGCACAGGAACGGCCAAGGAGATGAACAGGGTCACCGCCACGAGGGCGAGGATGAGGGCCCGCCCGGTGATCGAATTGCCCCGCCGCGGCGGCTTCGGTGGCCCGGGTGGCGGCGCCGGCGGACCGGGACGCGCATCGGACACAGGGGCACTCACGTACTGATGGTGCCATGGCCCCGGGGGCAGAGGCGGATCCGCCACGGGTCCGGCGGCCAACCCGGGATTGGTAGCCTCACCGCACCTCACGAAGGAGTCCGCCGATGACCCGGTTCGGTCCCATGAACACTCGCCGCACGCTCCGCACCGTGCTGGCACTTGCAGCCGCATCCGCCGCGGGCATCGCCCTTGCCGCGCCCGCGCAGGCCACCTGGTCGATCGTCGTGGCCGATGAGGAGACGGGCCAGGTCGGAGCAGCCATCGCCAGCTGCGTCGACATCGCACCCGCTGAGTCGTTCGCCTGGCCAGATGGCTCGCTGATCCCGCTCGCGGTGGTGCCGGGCGTCGGTGCTGGCATCTCGCAGGCGGCCCTCAACGTGGCGGCACCGGATGTCATCCGCGAGAGCCTCACGAACGGGTCGACGGCCGACGAGATCATCGCCGCCCTGACCGACCCGGCCTTCGACCCCGATGCCGAGACCCGCCAGCACGCCGTCGTCACCCTCGCCGCGCCGGAGGAGGCCGTGGCATTCACCGGCTCCGAGGATGAGCCGTGGGCCGGCAGCGCTCAGGGTCCGGGCATCTCCGCTCAGGGCAACATCCTGGTGTCGGAGGATGTCGTCACCGACGCCGTCGACGCGTACCAGTCTGCTCAGGGGTCGATGGAGGTGCGGCTCGCTGCCGGGCTGCTCGCCGGTTCGCGCGCAGGTGGTGACTCCCGATGCGGCGAGCAGACGGCGCTGTTCGCCCACGTTGCGGTGTCTCAGGACGACGGCACCCTTCGCACCTTCACCACGACCGTCGCACCGGACGATGGGCAGAACCCGGTGACCCTGCTCGTCGACGAGATCGATGCAGCCGAGTCCGGTGCGGTGGCAGACGAGACCGTGGCTGAGACGGTGGAGGAGGGCTCCTCGTTCGGTCTCGCCGCTGCCGCCGTCATCGTCGGCATCCTGCTGCTGATCGGCCTGATCGCCGGCGCCGTCACCACCTTCGTGCGACGACGCCGACGTGGGCAGTCAACCGGAGGGCAGTAGCTCTCCTACGAGCAGGCGTCAGCCCGCGAAGCGCGGGAAGGCCGAGCGACCCGCGTAGCGCGCGGCCTCGGCCAGCTCCTCCTCGATGCGCAGCAGCTGGTTGTACTTAGCGACGCGCTCGGAGCGGGCCGGGGCACCGGTCTTGATCTGACCGCAGTCGGTCGCGACAGCGAGGTCGGCGATCGTGGTGTCCTCGGTCTCGCCGGAGCGGTGCGACATCATCGAGCGGTAGCCGTTGCTCGTGGCGAGTGCGACCGCGTCGAGGGTCTCGGTCAGGGTGCCGATCTGGTTGACCTTGACCAGCAGCGCGTTGGCCGCGCCCTCGTCGATGCCCTTCTGCAGGCGGGTGGGGTTGGTGACGAAGAGGTCGTCGCCGACGATCTGCACCTTGTCGCCCAGTGCGTCGGTGAGGTGCACGTATCCGGCCCAGTCGTCCTCGGCCAGCGGGTCCTCGATCGACACGAGCGGGAAGTCGGCGACGAGGCTCTCGTAGTAGCCCGTCATCCACTCGGCGGAGCGGTCAGCGCCCTCGAAGGAGTAGGAGCCGTCCTTGTAGAACTCGGTCGAGGCGACGTCGAGGGCGAGCGCGATGTCCGAGCCGACCTTCAGGCCGGTGGCCTCGATCGCCTTGGCGATGAGCTCGAGCGCCGCGCGGTTGCTGGGCAGCGACGGGGCGAAGCCACCCTCGTCACCGAGGCCGGTGGCCAGGCCCTCCGCCTTGAGCACGCTCTTCAGCGAGTGATAGACCTCCGCGCCCTGGCGCAGCGCCTCACTGAACGTCGCCGCACCGATCGGCGCGATCATGAACTCCTGGATGTCGACGTTCGAGTCGGCGTGCGCGCCACCGTTGAGGATGTTCATCATCGGGACGGGCAGCACGTGGGCGTTCGGGCCGCCGACGTAGCGGAACAGCGGGAGTTCGGCCGAGAAGGCGGCAGCCTTGGCGACGGCGAGCGAGACGCCGAGGATCGCGTTCGCGCCGAGGCGGGACTTGTTGGGAGTGCCGTCGAGATCGATCATCACCTGATCGATGAGGCGCTGCTCGGTGGCGTCGAGGCCGATGACCTCCGCGGCGATCTCCTCCTCGGCCGCGGCGACCGCCTGCAGCACGCCCTTGCCGAGGTAGCGATCGCCGCCGTCGCGGCGCTCGGAGGCCTCGAAGGCCCCGGTGGATGCTCCGGACGGCACGGCCGCACGGGCCACGGTGTCGTCGTCGAGCAGGACTTCGACCTCCACCGTGGGATTGCCACGGGAGTCGAGGATTT
This sequence comes from Actinomycetes bacterium, assembly GCA_030425745.1. Lineage (GTDB taxonomy): Bacteria > Actinomycetota > Actinomycetes > S36-B12 > S36-B12 > UBA10649. The sequence goes on along the minus strand of JAUHZW010000030.1, from coordinate 7,932 downwards.
CGCGGGCGATGATCGCGTCAATGGAAGCCATGGCCGAAAGCCTAGGGCGTGCGCATGACGGGCCGGAAACCGGAGGACGTCCAAGGATTGACCGATTCCATACCTGGGCGTCATTCCCGGCCCGGTGTGTGACGCTCCCGTATGGAATTGGGGGTAGTCAGCCCTCGAGGCCCTCCGCCTCACGGATCACCGCGATGCGTCGACGGGAGGCCAGCCGCAGTGCGGTCTCGGCATCCAGCCCGCGTGCTCTGCCCACCGACACCAGCGCCAGCAGCAGATCACCGAAAGCCTCATCGTCCGTGACGCCGGCCATGGCGCGCGTGGCGATGGTCGTGGCCGGGAGGTCAGGGAGGGACTCGAGGGTCTTGCTGCGCGAGAGCACCTTGCCCGCGTGCGTGAGGGCCGGCAGGGCCGACGGGATGCCGTCGGTGACCGACTCCCGGCCCTTCTCCTCGGCCTTGATGGCGTGCCAGTTGGCCTCCACCTGCGCTGCAGTCTCGGCATCGACATCGCCGAACACATGCGGGTGGCGGCGGATCAGCTTGGTGATGATGCCTTCGGCGACATCGTCGATGGTCCACGGATCGTCGTCGTCCTCCTGCGCGATGCGGGCGTGGAAGACGACCTGCAGCAGCAGGTCACCGAGTTCCTCACGCAGCAGTTCGCGATCGGACTCCTCGATGGCCTCGACGGTCTCGTAGGCCTCCTCGATGAGGTACTCGACGAGCGACGCATGTGTCTGCCGGGCGTCCCATGGGCAGCCGCCGGGGGAACGCAGGCGGTCCATGACCTCGACGAGGTCGAGGAAGCGCGCCCCCGGACGGGAACTCGTCTCCTCGGTCATCGTGATCGCGGGCCCTACTGCACCAGCGGCGGAACGGAGAGGTCGTTGGGCACCGGGCCGAGCGACAGTGACTGCGGGTCCCACGTGCCGAAGCGCGGGCTGACAGTCGTGTCGACCTCCTGGCTGTACTCGCTGACGGCCTCGTAGACCGCCATGCCCTGCTCCTCGGCGGACCCGCGGGGGTTGAGCTCGATGCCGAGCGCCTGCGCCTGGAGCTGCAGACGCAGGAAGGACTCGATCTGGGACGGGGCCACATTCTCACTCAGGAAGGCGATCCGCAGGGACTCCGCGCCGCCGAGCTGCGACTCGTAGTTCGCGATCATCGAGTCGATCTCGCCCTGTGTGACGGTGATGCCGGAGTCGTCGGCCAGCTGGTCGATCAGTCGTGTCGTGATCATGCGACCGAGGGTCTGCTGAACCAGGACGGGATCCTCGGTGGTGTCCGTCTGGCCCTTGGCCTCGAGGACCTCGCTGACCTGCGCGTTGAGGTCGGCCTCGCTGATGCGCCCGTCGCTGAAGGTCGCGGCCGAGCCGGCATCCTGGTTCGAGCAGCCGGTCAGCACGAGGGCTGCCGAGGCGGCGAGGGCGGCGGCCGCGATGGTGAGGCGGCGGGCTGGCGTCATGTCGTGTGCTCCTGTGCTGTGGCGCGTGCTGCGGGCTGCGGGGCGAGGACGGCGGTGATCAGCTCTGCCGCCCACTCCAGCAGTTCGGCACCGCGCAGCGGCTGGCCGCCCATGGGGGCGGTGGCCGGACGCGGCACCATGATCGTACGGACTGCGGGCTTGATGACAGTGCGCGGGTACAGCCGCGTCAGGCGCATCTGACCCGACTCGGGCAGCTCGACCGGGTGGAAGCGCACATTCGATCCCTGCAGGACGATCTCGTCGAGCCCGGCGCTGCGAGCGAGCACCCGGAACCGGGCGACCGACAGGAGAGCCTCGACCGGGCCCGGCAGCGGGCCGTAGCGGTCGAGGAGCTCCTCGGCGACCTCGGCCACCTGCTCCTCCGTGATCGCGTCGGCCAGGCGCTTGTAGGCCTCCAGGCGCAGTCGCTCGTGCGGCACGTACTCGGTGGGGATGTGCGCGTCGATCGGCAGTTCCACCTTGACCTCGGTGGGCGCCACAGGCCCGTCATTGCGGTGCTCGGCGAGTGCCTCCCCGACGAGCCGCACATACAGGTCGAAGCCGACATCGGCGATGTGGCCGCTCTGCTCACCCCCGAGCAGGTTGCCCGCACCGCGGATCTCGAGATCCTTCATCGCGATGTGCATCCCCGATCCGAGGTCGGTGTGCTGCGCGATGGTCGCGAGGCGCTCGTGCGCGGTCTCGGTCAGCGGGGTCTCCGGGGAGTACAGGAAGTACGCGTAGGCCCGCTCACGACCGCGGCCGACGCGGCCACGCAGCTGGTGCAGCTGCGACAGCCCGAAGGTGTCCGCCCGATCGACGATCAGGGTGTTGGCGTTCGCGATGTCGATGCCGGACTCGACGATGGTCGTCGTCACGAGGACATCGATCTCCCGGTTCCAGAAGTCGAGGATGACCTGCTCCAGCGCACCCTCGCTCATCTGCCCGTGGGCGATCGCGACCCGCGCATCCGGCACGAGCTCCTGGATCCGCTTCGCGGCCTTGTCGATGGACTTCACTCGGTTGTGGACGAAGAAGACCTGTCCTTCACGCATGAGCTCACGGTTGATGGCCGCCGCGATCTGCTTGTCGTCATAGGGGCCGACGAACGTGAGCACCGGGTGCCGCTCCTCGGGCGGTGTCTGGATCACCGACATCTCGCGGATGCCGGTGACGGCCATCTCAAGCGTGCGCGGGATCGGGGTCGCGGACATCGCGAGCACATCGACGTTGGTGCGCAACGCCTTCAGGTGCTCCTTGTGCTCGACGCCGAAGCGCTGCTCCTCGTCGACGATGACGAGGCCGAGGTCCTTGAACCGCACGGACGAGGTCAGCAGCCGGTGCGTGCCGATGACGACGTCGACACTGCCGTCAGCCACACCGGCGAGGATCTCCTTGGCCTCCGCCTCGGAGCTGAACCGCGACAGCGCCGCCACCTTCACCGGGAAGGACGCGAACCGCTCGGCGAAGGTCGACAGGTGCTGCTGCACCAGCAGGGTCGTGGGCACGAGCACGGCCACCTGCTTGCCGTCCTGCACGGCCTTGAAGGCAGCGCGCACCGCGATCTCGGTCTTGCCGTAGCCGACGTCGCCGCAGATGAGTCGGTCCATCGGGACCGTGCGCTCCATGTCGCCCTTGACCTCGTCGATGCAGGCGAGCTGGTCCGGAGTCTCCTGATACGGGAAGGCGTCCTCGAGCTCGCGCTGCCACGGGGTGTCCAGGCCGAACGCGTAGCCCTTGCTGGCCTGCCGTGCGGCATAGAGCCGGATCAGCTCGTTCGCGATCTGCTTGACCGCCTTGCGCGCGCGACCCTTGGCCTTCTGCCAGTCCGCACCGCCGAGCCGGTGCACCGCGGGTGCCTCGCCGCCGACGTACTTGGTGATGAGGTCGAGCTGGTCGGTCGGCACGAACAGGCGGTCCGGCGGCTGTCCGCGCTTGCTGGCCGCGTATTCCAGCACCAGGTACTCGCGTTCAGCGCCACCGACGGTGCGCTGCACCATGTCGACGTACTGGCCCACCCCGTGCTGCTCATGCACCACGTAGTCGCCGGGCTTCAGACTCAGCGGATCGATCGTGCGGCGACGTCGGGACGGCAGCCGGCGCATGTCGCGCGTCGACGAGCGCTGCCCGACGATGTCGGTCTCCGTCAGCACCGTGAGCGCTGCATCGTCGACGACGAAGCCGTGCAGGAGACGCCCTTGGCTGACGGCCACGACCCCGGGCTCCGGCGGCTCAGGCAGACCCTCGACCGGTGCGACGGGCACACCGGCATCGGCGAGTTCCTCGACGATGCGCTGAACCGAGCCGTGACCCTCGGCGAGGACCACCACGCGCCCGCCGGCCGACGCCCACGTGCGCAGGTCCTCGACGGCCCGGGCGGAAGCACCGCGGTAGCCCTCGAGTTCATGCCCGGGCACCCGGATCGCCGCACCCCCGGCCTCGTCGTCCAGTTCCTCATCGGTCGCGAGCGGAGTGAGGCGCCACCATGCATCACCCCGCGCGGCCGCGAGGTCGCGGACGTCGGAGAGCTCACGGTAGGAGGCGGCCGCGAGGTCGATCGGTGTGGCATTGCCGGCGGTGGCGTTGTGCCACGACGCCATGAGGAACTCCTCCGCGGTGCGCACGACATCATGCGCGCGTCGGCGGATGCGCTCGGGTTCGAGGAGGACGACGGACGCTGTGCCCTCGACCAGTTCCAGTGGGACGACCATGCCGTCGGTCAGCACCGGTGCGAGCGACTCCATGCCCTCGACGGCGATGCCCTCCGCCAGCTTGTCGCACAGGTCTGCCAGGTGCGGCTGCTCCGCGGCAAGTGTCGCCGCGCGCTCGCGCACCTCGGGCGTCAGCAGCAGCTCGCGGACCGCCGGCGCCCAGAGCCCCTGCTCGGCGATCTCGAGCGACCGCTGGTCGGCGACGGAGAACGATCGGATCTCCTCGACGGTGTCGCCCCAGAACTCCACCCGCAGCGGGTGCTCCTCGGTCGGGGGGAACACGTCGAGGATGCCACCGCGCACGGCGACCTGCCCGCGGCGCTCGACGAGGTCGACCCGCTCGTAGCCCAGGGCGACGAGGTTCTCCACGAGGTCATCGAGGGAGGCCTCGGACTCGACCTGGAGACGGACCGGGCGCACGTCGGCGACCTCGCGGACGATCGGCTGCAGGAATGCGCGGACCGAGGTGACGAGGACGTCGATGGGGGTGCCCAGGGGATCATCGGCATCCGGGTGCGCGAGCCGGTGCAGGATCGCCACGCGACGACCCACGGTGTCCGACGACGGCGAGAGTCGCTCGTGCGGGAGTGTCTCCCAGGAGGGGAACACGGCCACCGATGCCCCCGGCACCAGCTCGGGGACCGCGGCTGCGACGTCCTCGGCCTCCCTGCCCGTTGCGGTGACGACGATGACCGGGGCCGAACCGGCACGACGACGGGTGATCTCCCCGACGACGAGCGGATGCAGCGCCGCCGGGGCCTCGACGTCAGCACCGACGCCCGCGGCGGCCTCGTCACCGATGCGCGCGAATGCCGTGGCCTGCCCGGTGCCGTCGGTCAGGCAGGTCAGCAGACCTGCGAGATTCACGAGGCAGCAGCCGCCTCGAGTGCCGCGCGGAGCGGGCCCACCAGGGCCGGGTGGCTGACGGTGAGATCGGTGACGTACGGCGGCATCTGGTTGAACAGGACCGGGGATCCGTCGACGTGGGAGGGGACGAGTCCGTAGTGCATCGCGACGCCGTAGGGAGCGGCGACGTCCCACTCGTAGAAGCCGGTGTCGTGGACGTAGGCATCCGCGCGGCCGGAGAGGATCTCGTTGACCTTCGCGCCGACCGAGCCGACGTCGACGATCTCGACGCCGTGCTCGTTGATGCCGTCGCGCTTCAGCGCCTCGGCAAGGAGTTCGACAGTCCGAGGCAGGGTCGCGGGCGGACGGTTGCGGGAGGCGACGATCCGGATCGGACGGTCCGTGGGCAGAGGGGCGGGCTCGCCGACGACGTCGAGCACCGAACGGGTGAGGCCCTGGGCCGGGAGGTCCACAGTGCACGCCGAGAGGATCTTCCGGCCCGGCTCCCACAGCGCGATGTGAACAGCGAAGTCCACCCGCCCCTGCCCGTACTCGAAGGTGCCGTCCAGCGGGTCGACGATCCACACGCGCTCAGCGCTGAGGCGCCCCTCGTTGTCCTTGCCCTCCTCGCTGAGGATGGCGTCATCGGGACGGGCCGCGGAGAGGCGCTCCATGATGAGCTCGTGGGCGGTGCGGTCACCCGCCTTGCGCAGGGCGTTCGCAGCGTCCTTGTCATCGATCGGGCCGAAGTTCTCCCGGAGGTCGAGCAGGACTCGACCTGCCTCCTGGGCCACCTCGCGCGAGAGTTCTGCGTCTGTCGTCATGGTCGTATCCTCCCCCGCCCACCCGCAGGCGGTGACGGTCGGTCAGTCATTGAACAGGTTCTGAGTGCGTTCCAGTCCGTCGGACACCAGTGACTCCACCGCGTCGGCGCAGCGATCGACGAACGTCGGCAACTCGCTGCGCTCGGCGGACGCGAAGGGCTTCAGCACGAAGGCTGCCGGATCCTGCCGGCCCGGCGGGCGGCCGATGCCTGCACGGACCCGCAGGAAGTCGCCGGTGCCGATCGAGCGTCGGATGCTCTTGAGCCCGTTGTGCCCGTTGTCTCCACCGCCGAACTTCACGCGCAGTGCGGCGAACGGCAGGTCAAGCTCGTCGTGGATGACGATCAGGCGATCCGGATCGATGCCGTAGAAGGACATCAGCGCCTTGATCGGACCGCCGGACTCGTTCATGAACGACTGCGGCTCGGCGAGCACCAGCCGGTGCATCGAGCCCGGGATGCCGACCTTCGCCTCGGCGGCGAGGGCGTGCGCCCGCTTGTGGCGGGCCAGCTTCACGCCCGCGCGCTCAGCGAGGGCATCGACGACCAGGAACCCGATGTTGTGCCGCGTGGCGGCGTACTCCGGCCCCGGGTTTCCGAGGCCGGCGATGAGCCAGGGAGCGGTGGACACCGACCCGGACCGTTCCGAGCTGACTACTCGGCCGCAGCCTCGCCGGACTCCGCGTCCTCCGCAGCCTCAGCCGCCACAGCGGCCTCCGAGGCCTCGGCGGCAGCGGCCGCAGCGCGGGCGGCCTCGGCGTAGGCCTTGGCCTGCTCCTCGGCGTCCGCGACGGCGTGGGCGGCAGCGTCCATCGGATCCTCGCCGTTGTTGACGGCCTCCTCGAGCATCTGGACGGCGACGCTCGGGTCGACACCGGCTTCGACGGCTTCGTCGTGGACCTTCTTGATCGCGTCGGCGTACTCAGAGCGGAGCTTGGCCTCACGGGCGGTGATGACGACGAGGTCGATGTGCTCCAGCGTCCGCTTGACCGGGTCGCGCTGGATGTCGCGGGGCTTGGTGGTGATGGTCTTGCCGTCGATGTCGACCGCGAGGACGACGCGCGGCTTGCGCAGCGCGAGGTCGAGCTCATGGGTGTCGAAGGAGACGTGCTGCAGATCGATGTCGCCGCCGTAGATCACGCCGGGGGTCTGGCCAGCGCGGCGGGTGCGGCGGGCGGCGCCCTTGCCGAAATCGGAACGGGCAGCGGCAGTCAGGGCCACGGTCGTCACGTCACTTGCTCCTCATGTCGTCGGTCACCTCGGCAACGCCGGTAGGCGCCGACCACGTCGATCACGGTGCTGTTCACGATCACGGTCTGTGCTCGCGGACACCACCCTCGCCGAGGGCTTGAGAAGTCTACCCCGGGCGCAGGAGTGCTCCTGACCGGGGCGGTGAGTCAATGGGACGACGACCCGGGCTCCACCGGATCACCCTCGAACATGCTGGTGACCGAGCCGTCTGTGAAGACCTCGGTGATCGCCTTGGACAGGATCGGGGCGATCGACAGGATCGTGAGCTTCTCGAACTGATGCTCCTCGGGGATCGGGAGCGTGTTGGTGACGATGACCTCGGAGATGCGCGACTCCTGGAGCCGCTCGCGGGCCGGGTCACTGAGGATGCCGTGGGTGGCCGCGACGATGACGTCCTTGGCCCCGTTGTCGAACAGGGTCTCGGCAGCCTTCACGATCGTGCCTCCGGTGTCGATCATGTCGTCGACGAGCACACAGGTGCGCCCCTCGACGTCACCGACGACCTCGAACACCTTGACCTGGTTCGGCACGTCCGGGTCACGACGCTTGTGGATGATCGCGAGCGGCGCTCCGAGGACGTCGGTCCACCGCTCGGCCACGCGCACGCGCCCGGCATCCGGGGAGACCACGGTGATCTCGTCGCGCGGGATCCGGGAGGCCACGTGCTTGGCGAGGATCGGCATCGCGAAGAGGTGGTCGACGGGGCCGTCGAAGAAGCCCTGGATCTGCGAGGTGTGCAGGTCGACCGTCATGAGTCGATCAGCGCCCGCCGTCTTGAACAGGTCAGCGATGAGGCGGGCCGAGATCGGCTCGCGGCCACGGTGCTTCTTGTCC
>JAUHZW010000315.1 GCA_030425745.1 Actinomycetes bacterium | reverse complement strand
CGATCTCCTTGTACGGGAATCCCTCGACGTCGGCGAGGTAGACCGCCATGCGGAAGTCCTCGGGCAGGGCTCCGAGTGCCTCGACGATGTCGGCGTCCGCGAGCCGGTCCAGCGCCTCGACCTCGGCCGAGCGCAGCCCGGTCGAGGTGTGGCTCTCCGCCTCATGGAGCTGACCATCCGTGACGTCGTCCATCCCGGCCTGGAACGGCTGGCGCTGCTTCTTGCGATAGATGTTGATGTACGTGTTGGTGAGGATGCGGAACAGCCAGGCCTTGAGGTTGGTGCCCTCGCGGAACGAGTCGAACGCCGCGAAGGCCTTCAGGTAGGTCTCCTGGACGAGATCCTCGGCGTCGGCCGGGTTGCGGGTCATCCGCATCGCCGCGCCGTAGAGCTGGTCGAGGTACTGCATGGCGTCGCGCTCGAAGCGCGCAGCACGCTCCTCGGAGGTCTCCGCCGAGCCGTCGTCGGTCTCGGTCGTGACGGGATCGCTGCTCATCGCCTGTGAGCCTATTGCGCTGGCGGGCGCGAGCACGCCATGGGGCGAGCCGATCTCCGCCGCTGGGGTACGCACGAGCACGCTGGCACGAACACGCTCGGCGCCGGGATCATTCCCCGTCCGTCGACGGGGCGAGCGGAAGCACCAGCTCAGGGCCGTTGTTCCGCACACTGTTGACCAACGTCGATACGGGGTAGGCGTCGAGGGTGAGCGAGGCCGCGGGTGCGAAGAGGCCCGATGCCTCGTCGGCACCGACCGCCGGGTCCAGCCAGGCCTCCCAGTGGTCACGGGCGACCGTCATCGGCATGCGGTCATGGATGCGGCCGAGCTCATCCGTCGCATCGGTCGTGATGATCGTGCAGGTCAGCCGCCACGCCTCCGGGTCACCGTCCTCGCGGGTGCGGTCACGCCACCACTCGTACAGGCCCGCCATCGGCAGGGACGAGCCATCCGCGGGGTGGATATAGAACGGCTGCTTCAGCGGCTTGCCGCCCTTGCCCTTCGGGGCATCGGGTTCGGTGGGCAGGTACCACTCGTAGTAGCCGTCCGCCGGGACGAGACAGCGGCGCTTGGCAAAGGCGCTGCGGAAGGCCGGCTTGCTGGCGACGGTCTCCGCGCGGGCGTTGATCATGCGGCTTCCGATGGACGGGTCCTTGGCCCACGACGGCACCAGGCCCCACCGGCCGACCTCGATCGCACGAGCCTGAGCACCGTCCAGCTCACGGTCCACGACGAGCCGGACCCTCTTCGTCGGAGCCACGTTGTAGTCCGGCGGCAGCATCGCCTCATCGGACGGCACGGCCTCGAACTCCTCGACCAGCGCCGCGGTGTCCTTCGCGGCGGCATAGCGCCCGCACATGCCCTCCAGCCTGCCACGCGGGTCCGGCGACGGTGTTCGCCCTACACTGATCGGGATGGATCGGACTGCATCGCCTCGGGCCGCACGCGCGGCTCTGATGGCGGCTGCCCTGATCCTGCTGACCCTCGTGGGTCACACCGCCGGCCACGGATCCCTCGATGTCCTCGGCATCGCCCTGATCAGCCTGCTCGCCATCGGCTTCGGCACGGCACTGAGCGCTCGACGGCTCACCGCACTGCCCGTGCTCGGGGTGCTCCTCGCCGGCCAGCTGCTGCTGCACGTCGTCCTGACGTTCACGTCGTCCCACCACGCCGGGGCGTCGTCGATCTCGACCCCGCTCATGGTGCTCGGCCATGTGATCGCCGCGGTCATCGCGACCGGCGTCGTCCTGCGTGCGGACGCCCTGGTCCGCGCGTGGCTGCGGTTCCTCACCGCGGCCCTCGGCAGCATCTCCCCCGACCCATCTCTTCCCGCGGCTGGCACTCTCATCCACGCCGCCGACGCCGTCAGCGTTCCCCGCACCGGCGCCCTGCAGCACTCCGTGGTGAGACGCGGCCCGCCGGCCTGCCCGGCTCGCGCCTAGTCACCACGACGCCCTTCACACCTCCTGTCAGCAGGTGAAGCGGATGTGGTGACCCACACCCATTCATCACCGTCTGAAGAGGACTCCTGTCATGAAGCGTTCCCTCCGTTCGACCCTCACCATCGGCGCCGCGGTCGCGGCCCTGACGGCCGGTGCCGCACTCGCACCGGCGGCCACCGCCACCGCGCCCGCCGCGAAGGCACCGAAGTACAACAG
>JAUHZW010000029.1 GCA_030425745.1 Actinomycetes bacterium | reverse complement strand
CGGGGAGGACGATCCCGATGTTGGTCAGGGCCGGCTCCATGATGAGCACCGCGACGTCACCGTGCGCCAGCCCCCGCTCCACAGAGGCGAGGTCATTGAACTCCGCGACCCGCGTCGTCTCGCTGACGTGCACGGCCGGGCCGACGTTGCCGCCCCGTGGCTCCGTGGCGTCGTCGTCCCCCGCGACGACGAAAGTCTCATCGACAGAGCCGTGGTAGCAGTAGGAGAACGCCATCACCTTGGGCCGCCCCGTGACCATGCGCGCGATGCGCAGCGCCCAGCGGTTGGCATCGGTGGCAGTGAGACTGAAGGACCACAGCGGCAGTCCGAACCGTCGGGTGAGCTCAGCGCCCACCCACTCCGCATCCTCGGTCGGCATCATCGTGGTGATGCCGCCCTGCACGCCGATGCGCTCGTGGACCGCTGCCACCGTCGGAGCCGGTGAGTGACCGGCCATCGCGCCGGTGTCACCGAGCGCGAAGTCGACGTACTCGTTTCCGTCGACGTCGGTGATGCGGTTTCCCCGAGCGGTCGCGAGGTACATCGGGTAGCCACCGGACCACTTGTTCATCCACGTCATCGGCACTCGGCCGAGGAGGTGATCAGCGGCCTCGAAGGCAGCACGCGAGGCGGGCGTCCGCTTCCGATGGAGAGACCGCTCATCCTCGACGGCAGTTGCCAGCAGTTCGAGATCGATCGACACCGTTGCTCCTCGTCTCAGCGGATCCCCGCGCCATGGAGGTCTCCGAGGAGGCGACTGTGGCACATGGAAGGCTGCGATGCGTGAATGAGAACACCGACACCGAGCATCCGGAGAAACTCAAGGTCCGGATCCTCGGCCTTCAGTTCGATCCGCACCGGCTCATCTACTCGACCGTCATCCTGATGACGGCCCTGGCGATCTACGACCCCGGTCCGGAGGCCTCCGGCCAGAGCGTTCTGGTGACCATCATCGGCGTCACGCTCGCGCCGCTCTTCGCGCTGACGATGGCCCACGTGTTCTCCGACGCCCTGGATCTGCAGATCAAGCAGCGGCGGCGCCTGTCGGGCCGGGATCGTCGGCACCTGCTGTTCAGCAACCTCGAGTACATGTACATCGCGATCCCCCCGACCCTCCTCGCCGTGGTGCTCGCATTCGCAGGCATCGGGGCGATCACGGTCCTGGACGCCGTGCTGTGGCTCATGCTGGCCACCCTGTTCTTCTGGGGCGTCTACGCCGCTCGCGTCGCACGCCTCAGCGGCTGGATGCAACTGCGCTTCGGGTTCTCCTACGGGGTCATGGGGCTCCTCATCGTTCTGATCGAGATCGCCCTGACGCACTAGCGCCAGCGCGGCACTCCGTCCGATCCCGGACGCTCCAGCACACCCGCGGCGACGCCCCCAAGGAAGGCGGCTCCCAGCGCCCCCGGTTCGCTGATGTCGACGAAGCGGGGGTCGACGAGCCGGCGGCGCTTGGCGTCCGTGACCATCGCGTTGCGGGTCCACCCTCCGCCGAGGACGGACGTGACATGCGGGCCGGCGTTCTCGGCCATCTGGGCCAGCGCCTCACCCGCCATGTCGGCGAGATCCTCGACGACGGCCCGCCAGGTCACGGCGGGCGTGATGCCATCGGTGATGTTGCCCAGCGAGACGGCGTCGTTGCTCACGTCGAGCAGACGCGGTGCGGCGCTGGAGCCCGCCGCGAGGGCCGCCTCGCCGAGCGCGAGGCGCGCCGGCCGGTTGGACGCCCCGAGCATCGCGGCCACCCGCTCAAGAGTGAGCCCGGTGAGCCGTCCGGCCAGCAGGATCTGATGATCGGGCAGCACGGACCAGTCGACGTCGATGTCCCGGTCGGTCAGCCACTCGATGTCGTCGACGGAGCGATGCTCACGCACTGTGCGGATCAGGGCCTCGGCCGTGCCCATGGAGTCGAAGAGCGCCCCGTCGCGCGCGGCACCGGAGATGAGCACGGCCGCCTGATGGTCCAGTCCCGCGACGGTGAGCGTCGCACCGCGGAGAACTGCCGGCACCCGCTCACCGGAGGCCCAGCCGACCGGATCTCCGGCCCACACCCGCTGCTCGGGGAGCAGGTCGCCGACGAGGTCGACGGCACCGGGCCATGGTTCACGGCGCGAGATGTCGAGCATCCCCGTACGGGATGCGAGGGACGCCTCACTCACCTGATCGCCCCCGAGGGAATGCACGATCCACTCGGCGACGCACAGGTGGCGCACGGCACGGCGGGAGGCGTCGATGTTCTGCCGCAGCCACAGGATCTTCATCAGCGACGGCTTGGAGTTCAGCCGACGGCCGGTCGCGCGCTGGTAGTCCCGAGGCGTGACGGCCGCTCGCACCGCGGCGGAGTCACCTCGAGGGTCGAACCAGGCGAGCACCGGGGCGCAGGGGTCACCTGCCGCGTCGACCAGGGCGCCGGCCTCAGCGATGCCGGTGACCCCGATCCCGATCACGTCCACATCGCCGACCTGATCCGCCGCCTCCGCGGCGGTGGCGATCGCCACACCGGCGAGGTCATGGGCGTCGGCATCGGCCAACGGGCCGTCATGGCGCCAGGGCGTGGGAGTCGAGGACTCTCCGAGGACGGACCCGTCGAGGCCGACCGCGAGGGCCTTGACGGACGTCGTGCCCGCATCGACGCCCACCAGAACCTGCCGGGTCATCCCACCGCCTTCCGCCGATAGTGTCGTCCTGACGGTAGCGGCGAACCCTCGCCGGTGCGCGACCTCCCGGAAGGAAGACGATGAGCGACGTCCAGTACCGCATGAACCGCATGTTCAACCCGGAGTCCGGGAGGTGCCTCGACATCGCGATCGATCACGGGTTCTTCGGCGAGAAGTCCTTCCTCCAGGGCATCGAGGACCTCCCGTCCGCCGTGCAGACACTGGCCGACGCCGCTCCCGATGCCATTCAGCTGACCAAGGGACAGGCCCGGCTGCTGCAGTCCTCCGGCGGCCGCGAGCGCCCCGCCCTCGTCCTGCGCACCGATGTCGCCAACGTCTACGGCGCCCCGCTGCCTGACCACATGTATGACCTCACGCTGCCCAACCCCGGGCTCGCCGGGGTGCAGCTCGACGCCGCGTGCGTCGTGGTGAACCTGTTCGACCTGCCCGGCCGCCCGGCCGTCCGTGAGGCCTGCCTGCGCGCCGTCCTCAACGCCAAGGTCGACTGCGAGAAGTACGGCATGCCCCTGATGGTCGAGCCGCTCGTCATGAAGGAGAGCGCCAAGGGCGGCTACGAGGTCAACGGCGACCTGGACAAGATCATCCCGGTCGTGCGGCAGGCCGTCGAGCTCGGTGCCGACGTCATCAAGGCCGATCCCTGCGATGACCCCAGCCAGTATCACGAGGTGATCCAGACCGCGTCGGGCATTCCCGTTCTGGTGCGCGGTGGCGGGAAGGTGGACGATGACGAACTGCTCCGTCGCACCCAGGTCGTGCTGGAGCAGGGCGCTGCCGGCATCGTCTACGGCCGCAACATCATCCAGAACGACAACCCCGCGGGCCTGACGCGAGCACTGATGGCGATGCTCCACGAGGGCGCCGACGCCACCGCCGCGCTCGCTCTCATCAGCGCATCGTGAGCTCACAGCGGCCGGTCCGTCTGGGCGTCGTCGGTGCCGGCCTGATGGGCCGTGAGCTGGCGGCCGTGTGCGGGCGCTGGTCCCAGCTCATCGACCACCCGGCGTCACCCGAGGTGGTCGCCGTGGCGGATCCGAATCCGGCGGCCCGCGACTGGTTCCAGCGTGTCCCGTCCGTCGAGACGTTCGCCGATGACTGGGCTCCCCTGCTCGAGGACCCGTCCATCGATGCGCTGTACCTCGCGGTGCCGCATCACCTGCACGAGGACCTCTACGTCGCGGCGGCCGCGGCCGGCAAGGACTTCCTCGCCGAGAAGCCGTTCGGCATCGATGCCTCCTCGGCGCAGCGCATCGCGGCGGCGATCGACGGCTCGGACAGCTTCGTGCGCGTGTCCAGTGAGTTCCCGTTCTTCCCGGGCGCTCTCAAGGCCTACGCCTACGCGGCATCCGGAGCCCTCGGCGACATCCTCGAGGTGCGCTCGCAGTTCGCGCACTCGTCGGACATCGACCGCAACAAGGCCATCAACTGGAAGCGCCGCGTCGAGACCTGCGGTGAGATCGGCGTGATGGGCGACCTCGGCCTGCACGTCGCTCACGTGCCGCTGAGGCTGGGCTACGCGCCGTCGAGCGTGTACTCCCTGCTCGACAACGTGGTGACGACGCGTCCGGGGCCCGATGGCTCATCGGTCGACTGCGACACCTGGGACAACGCGTTGCTCGCCTGCCGCGCCCCGCAGCCGGACGGCACCCGTGACTTCAGCATGCTGTGGGAGACGCGTCGCATCGCTCCCGGGCAGATGAACTCGTGGTCCTTCGAGGCGTGGGGCATGGATGGCGGCGTGCGGTTCAGCACCCGCACCCCGACGACCCTGCAGCGCTTCGCCCGCCGTGACGGCGAGCAGGTGTGGGAGGAGGTGCAGCCGGGCAACGTGTCGGCGTGGCCGGTCATCTCCGGCGGCATTTTCGAGTTCGGCTTCTCCGATGCGCTGATGCAGATGTGGGCCTCGTACCTCGCCGAACGCGAGGGGGCGCTGGGCGATCGGTTCGGCACCGCCACGGTCGCCGAGGCAGTGGCGGCGCACCGGGTGTTCGACGCAGCCCTGCGGTCCAACGTGAGCGGCAGCGCCGAGCGTCCCTGACCCCGGACATGCGTCAGTCGTTGAGCAGGACTCCGAGGAATCCGCTCAACGACTGACGCAGCAACCGTGGGTGCTCGGGCCCTACGGCTTGAACGGGAGCATCACGTGATCAACACCGTGAGCGATCTGCTTGCCGTCCTTGTTGATGTCCACGAGGTCGAGGATGACCTGGGCGTTCTTGAACGCGGGGGCGTAGTCACGAAGGCGGATGATCGGTCCGTCGAGCACGATCACCTTGGTGTTCTTGCCCTTGAGAGCGGTCGGCAGAACGGCGCCGTTCGACTTCAGGGCGTCCGCGGAGGTGATCGTCTTGCCCGGGATCACGTGGTAGAGCAGCACGTCCTCGACGGTGTCGATGCCGAGACCGGCAACGGCGTCGAAGGCCTCCGACTCATCCGTGATGTCCGAGCCGGCCAGCGCGGACGCGAGGTCCATGAACGCCTGGTCGGTCGGCGCGAACACGGTCAGGGCCGTGTCAGCGTCAGCGAGCACTGCCACAGGTGAGTCGTCCTTGGCGGCGAGCACGGCCTCAGCGGCCTTGGTCAGGATGTCGAAGTCGCCGCTGTCGTCGTCGAACATGGCGTTGCCGACGTCCAGGACCTCGGCGAGGGACATGTGGTCATCAGCCTGAGCGGCCGGAGCGGCGAGCATGGCGCCCGCACCGAGGGCGGCGGCTGCGCCGAGGGCTGCGGTGGTCTTCCAGGTCTTGCGCATGGTGATCTCCTTCATGTGGTTGATCACGGTCCCCGTGGTGGTGACCGCCGCCCGGCGGGCGGTGTTACCCGTACTTCGCCGGCAGCAGCCATATCGGATGCACAACTTCTGGATCGATTTGATTTTCTTTGATCCCGCCTCAGGTGCATCCGTTCCTGATGGTGCTGACGAATATGAGGTGACAGCTTCGTGACCGATCAGCACCCGAGAGGAGGGGAATGTCCACAGCAGACGTGTCGGTACGCTCGGAGACGATGGAGATCGTTGAGGGGATGACGGACGACGACGCCGTCGCGCGCCGCTTCCAGGCAGGGGACGATTCCGCCCTCGAGGAGGCCTACCAGCGGTGGTCAGCGCTCGTCTACACCTCGGCCGTGCGGGCCGTCGGCAGTGAGGCCGACGCAGCGGACATCACTCAGGCGGTGTTCGTGAGCGCCTGGCAGAGCCGGGCCGGGTTCGATGCCCAGAAGGGCAGCCTCCCCGGATGGCTGATGACCCTGACCCGCCGGCGCATCGCCGACCACTGGCGCGATCGATCCCGACACGTCCGCCGGGTCGAGGCGGTCGCCCAGGTCGAGCCCGAGGAGCCGCAGGAGATGGCGGCGGATGCGGTCATCGACCGCGTCGTCCTCGCCGATGAGCTCGAACGGCTGGGCGACCCGCAACGGCGGATCGTCGAGCTCGCGTTCTTCCAGGATCTGACCCACACGCAGATCGCGAGCCTGTTGAATCTGCCGGTGGGCACGGTCAAGAGTCACATTCGCCGCTCTCTGGAGCGGCTTCGCAGGAGATTGGAGGTGGATGGCGGTGCATTGTGATGACGACGATCTCGCAGTGATCGCGCTGGGTGAGCCGGCGAGCCCGGAGGTCGAGTCGCACCTGCAGCAGTGCGCCCGCTGCCGCAGCAACCTCGACCAGTGGAGTGCTGTGGTGGCCTCCGCTCGCACGGTGTCGGCAGACGATCACCTCATCGCTCCTCCGCCGAGCGTGTGGGACGCGATTCGGGATGAGGTCGCCCCGGCGGCCACGGTCACGTCTCTGGATGAGGCGCGGCGTTCCCGTCGACCCGTCGGCTGGCTGCTGGGCGCAGCCGCCGGCATCGGCATCGTCCTGGGATCCGTGGCGACCTTCGGTGTCGTCACCTCGTCCACCGAGCCCGCTCCGGCGATCATGGCGCAGGGCGGTCTGGACCCCCTTGATGGTGCGACCGTGACCGGCACGGCAGCCCTCGAGGACGCCGACGGCGAGGTCCACCTGCACGTCACCGTGCCCGGCCTGCCCGCGGTGGAGGACGGCTACTACGAGGTGTGGATGGCCACTGCCGATGCGTCGACGATGGTGGCGGTCGGCACTCTCGGGCCCGACGGCGACTCGATCCTCACCCTGCCGGCCGGCATGGACGTCGCGGACTTCCCGCTGGTCGACGTCTCCGTCGAGCACTTCGACGGCGATCCGGGTCACAGCGCGCAGAGCGTGGTGCGCGGCCTGCTGGAAGCCTGAGGTCAGACGGACAACGTGTCCATCGCCCGCACGACGGCCCGCACCTGGGCCACCTCGTGCGTGCGCAGCATCGACGTGCCGCCGAGCAGCGCCAACACCGCGTAGAAGCCCTCGGCCGTGCGGAAGTGCTCCTCGAACAGGTCGAACGCGTGCGGCAGGGCATTGCAGATCGGCACACCCAACGGCCGCAGTCGGAAGCACTGCAGCAGCACCTTCGCCTGATGCCGGGCCCGGGTGAGCGGGTCGGTGAGATTGCCGTAGAAGAACCCCATGCCCGGGTCGATGATCACGTTCTCCACACCGCGTTGCCGCGCCCTCTCGAGGCGAGGCTCGAAGTGGGCGAGGAGGTCCGGCACGGGGTCACCGTCGAGGGACAGGTCGACGATCTCACGGACGTTCGCACCACCGGAGAAGCACATCACGACGGTGGCCCCGGAGTCGGCCGCCAGATCGAGCATGGCGTCCTCATGCTGCACGCCGGTCATGTTCAGCACCTGTGTGCCCGCCGTGAGGGCTGCCTCGACGACGCTCGGCTCGTACGTCTCGGTCGAGACGATGATTCCCTCGTCGGACAGCGGTCGGATGACCGGCACGAGTGCGTCGATCTGCTCCTGCGCCCCGACCCGTGCAGCCTTCGCGGTGCTCGACTCCGCGCCGATGTCGATGACCACGGCGCCTTCAGCCGCCATGACCCGTGACTTGCGCAGGGCGGACTCGGTCGAGATCGCGATGCTCTCGCGGTAGGTCGAGTCGCGGGACAGGTTCACGGTGCCCATGAGGATCGGCTGGCTGTACACGGCATCGCCGATGCGGATCGGGGGCGCCTGCGCTGCCAGATCGACGGGATGGGCGTCCGCCAGAGCGGCCAGATCGGTCAGCGTGAGCATCCTGCGAGTCTAGGCAGACTCCGCCCACACGGCAGCGCACCGATGCCTAGCCTTGGTCCATGGCTCGCATGCACTGTGACTTCTTCTCCGAGACCCTGCGGATCAACACGTCGATGACGGTGCTGCTCCCGCAGCCGAGCGAACTGCAGATCGGGATCGACGGACGAAGCCTCGACCACCCGCCCGTGCTCTACCTGCTGCACGGCCTCACCGACGATGACACGGCCTGGACGAGATACACCTCGATCGAGCGATATGCCAACGAGGTGGGGCTCGCGGTGGTCATGCCGCAGGTGGCACACAGCTTCTACTCCGACGAGACGCACGGCCTGCCGTACTGGACGTATCTGTCCGAGGAACTGCCGGACATCGTTCGGCGCTTCTTCCGTGTCTCCACAGCACGCGAGGACACCTTTGTGGCCGGTCTGTCCATGGGCGGCTACGGAGCGATGAAGTGGGCCCTTCGCCAGCCGTGGCGGTTCAGCTATGCAGCGGGACTCTCCGGGGTCCTCGCGATGGACGGCACCGCGCGGGACGCCGACCCGTGGGTCACCGAGACCCTCGCCCGGATCTTCGCCGATCAGCCGGTGAGTGGGAGTGACAATGACCTCCTCCATCTCCTCACTCACGTCCGGGCTGACGAGATCCCGCCGCTCTACGTGGCCTGCGGAGGTTCCGACTTCCTGCTTGAGGACAACACCCGATTCGTGGGCGCAGCTCAGGACGCGGGTGTCGACGTCGAGGCCGTGTTCGACGACGGCGACCACGACTGGGCCTACTGGGACCACCACATCCAGCAGGTCGTGTCACGCCTTCCGCTGCGTCACCGTGCGCCTGGGACCTAGCCGGGCCGCCATCCACTTCTCCACGCCCACGAGCAGCGTCATCGCAACGCCGAGACCCACCACGCCGACCCACGCCTGCCACGGCAGCGGGGCGCTGCTGAACAGCCCGTTCATGAACGGCAGCTGCACGAACAGCACCTGCAGGACGATCATCGTCCCCACGCCCCACAGCAGCCAGCGGTTGCTGAAGAGCCCGACGGTGAGCACGGACCGATCCAGGACACGGCAGTTCACCAGGTAGCCGATCTCCATCGCCACGAAAGCGGATACGACGACGGTCCGCGACTGGTCGAGCGACAGGCCCATCGACTGCGCGAGCGTGAACGAGCCGAACGCGCCGATCATCATGATGGCGCCGACGCTGATGATCCGACGCACCAACGCGGCCGTCATCAACGGCTGGTCGGGACGGCGTGGCGGGCGACGCATGATGCCCGGCTCACCCGGCTCGAAGGCGAGCATCAGGCCGAGCGCCACAGCAGTGGTCATGTTGATCCACAGGATCTGCACCGGCAGAACGGGCAGCATCGTGCCGACCACGATCGCGGACAGCACGACCAGGGCCTCGCCGAGGCTTGTCGGCAGGGTCCAGATGATGAACTTGGTGAGGTTGTCGAAGACGCTGCGACCCTCCTCGATCGCCGACTCGATCGAGGCGAAGTCGTCGTCGGTGAGGATCATGGCCGAGGCCTCTTTCGCCACCTCGGTGCCGCCCATCCCCATGGCGATGCCGATGTCGGCCTGCTTGAGCGCTGGGGCGTCATTCACTCCGTCCCCGGTCATCGCGACGATCTGCCCACGGCTCTGCAGCGCCTCGACGACGCGCAGCTTCTGCTCCGCGGAGACCCGGGCGAGCACGCGGGCGTACTGCAGCCGATCCGCCAGATGCTCGCGGTCGAACTCCGTGAGCTCCCGACCGGTCACCACCGCGTCGTCCGGAGCCTCCGCCGGCAGGATGCCGATCTGCTGGGCGATGGCACGAGCCGTCGCGGCGTGATCGCCGGTGATCATCGTGACCGTGATGCCCGCGGTGTGGCAGGCAGCGACGGCAGCGATCGCCTCCGGCCGCGGCGGATCAGCCATCGCCTGAAGGCCGAGGAACTCGCAGGGCAGCGACTGCAGCGCCACCTCGTCGAGCCGGAACTCCTGGGGCACCGTGCACCGCGCGAAGGCCAGCACCCGCAGGCCGCCAGCGGCCATCTGCTCGGCCGCGATCAGGGCGTCGTCGTTCCCCTCACACAGGGCGAGCACCGACTCCACCGCCCCCTTGACCCACACGACCGGGCCGTCCGGGGTGTCGTCGAGAACCGCCATCAGGCGCAGGTCCGACGAGAACGGAACCGAGGCGCGACGCCGCACTCCGTCGGGCGTCACGATGTCGTGACGCGCTGCCGCCTCGAGCAGGGCGATCTCGGTCGGGTCACCGACACCGGCCACCCCGTCCCACTCAGCATCGTTGCAGCGCAGACCGGCAAGCAGACACAGCCGCGCTGCTTCATCGATCGGCTCATCGATCACCTTCCGCGCGCCATCGGCATGCACGGCGACGACGCTCATGCGGTTCATCGTCAGCGTGCCGGTCTTGTCGGTGCAGATGACCGTCGTGCTGCCCAGGGTCTCGGCAGCCGGCAGGTGTCGGATGATCGCGTGACGTCGGGCCATGCGCGAGACCCCGATGGCCAGGGTGATCGTCACCGCAGCCGGCAGGCCCTCGGGGATCGCGGCCACCGCCAGCGCGACCGCGGCGAGGAGCATCTGCCCCGCCTCCTCCTGCCGCAGGACGCCGATGAGGAAGGTGAGCGCGGCGAGGACGACGATGCCCACGGTGAGCCATCGGCTGAAGCGGGCGAGCTTGCGCGTCAACGGGGTCTGCACACCCTCGGCCTGGCCGACGAGCTGGTGGATGCGGCCGATCTCGGTCTCCACACCGGTCGCCACGACGATCCCCGTGGCAGCTCCGCCGACCACGAGCGTGCCGGCGTAGGCCATGTTGAAGCGGTCACCGAGCGGGGTCTCCGCGGGCAGATCCGCCTCCCCCTTCTCGACCGGCACGGACTCCCCGGTCAACGCCGACTCGTCGACCCGCAGCCCTGTGCTGCGCAGCAGCCGCAGATCGGCCGGGACCTTGCCACCGGCATCAAGGAGGACGACATCGCCCGGCACCACGTCGGTCGAGTCCAGTCGCACGACGGTTCCATCGCGGAGAACGGACGCCTCCGTGCGCGTCGCGTCCGCCAGGGCCTCGAGAGCACGGCCGGCGCGCCACTCCTGGATGAAGCCGATGATCGCGTTCACGAGGACGACGACGAGGATCACCCCGGCGTCCTCGACATGGCCGATGGCCAGCGTGACAGCGCCGGCCGCCAGCAGGACGTAGACCAGCGGGCTGTGGAACTGCAGGAGGAACTGCACGACGGGGCCGTGGCGGCGGTTCGGCGGGAGGACATTGCGGCCGAACCGCTCACGACGACTGATGACGTCGGATGTGGTCAGCCCACGCTCAGCGTCCGTCTGGAGGAGCAGCAGCACCTCGTGGACCGCACGCTCATGGTGAGGCCTCGTGACCTCGAGGACCGGGGTCATGCCTCCATGATCCCGCGGATCTGAGCGGGACGGCAGGGCAGAACGTCCCTACTGGGTCAGGGCCGGTAGATGAGCGGCCCGTAGTCACTTGCCCGGGCCGGGGTGTCGAGCAGTCGACCGTCCGGCAGCGGCACGGCGAGTCGCGCCCCCGACTGATCGACGAACACGACCGATGACTCCCCCGCACCCGTCAGCGACAGCACGACCTGACCGAGCAGCAGCACCTGCTCGGTCGGCGGCAGAGCACTGAAGGCCGGGCTCAACTCGACCGCGATGGCATTCTCCGCGGCCGGGTCGAACTCCGTCCCGGGCGTCGCGTCCGGCGACACGGCGGCGATCACCGCGAGAGGCTGGCCGGTGAGCGGATCGCTCGCGATGGTGCGCAGGCCCTGCGCTGCCTGCACGGAGGTGGGCCCGACAGCCAGAGCCTGCATCACGTACTCAGGATTCGTGCCGACCGGCAGGCTCGACTCCACCGCCACCAGGCCGTCGTCCTGCACCATCCACAGGCGCAGCTTCGCGACATCCTCGTCGGCCGCGGTC
Organism: Actinomycetes bacterium; assembly: GCA_030425745.1. Taxonomy (GTDB): domain Bacteria; phylum Actinomycetota; class Actinomycetes; order S36-B12; family S36-B12; genus UBA10649. The sequence goes on along the minus strand of JAUHZW010000029.1, from coordinate 2,821 downwards.
GGAGTGGGTTCTGCGGAGGGAGTCGACGATGCCGTGACCGACGGGCTGGGAGTCGGCGTGGGCGAGACCACCACCGGATCGGGAAGCACATCGGGCGGGATCGGCTCGGCGGACGACTGCAGGGAGACACCGCAGGCGGAGACGAGCACGGCGACTGTGCTCAGCGCTACCGCGGACACGAGCCGACGCATCATCGGAGTGGTCATGAGCCCTCCGGGGTGATCGGCAGTTCGGCGACGAAGCGCGCGCCGCCCTGCGGGGAGGTCTCGACCCACAGATCGCCCTTGAGGACATGAGCCTGCTCCAGGGCGATGGCCAGACCCAGACCCGCGCCCTCCGTGCGATGCGAGGCATTGCCCCGAGCGAAGGGCTCGAACAGCCGCTCGCGCAGGGTCTCGTCGACGCCCGGGCCAGCGTCGTCGACGTTGATGCGCACCCTCTGATCATCTGCCTCGATGACGATGCCGACGACTCCACCGCCGTGATTGTTGGCGTTGTCGACGAGATTGCCGATGATCCGTTCGAAGCGACGGGCATCGGTGCGGGCGATCGGTTCGTCGCCGGTCACCATGTCGATCGGAAGCCCGCGCATCTCGACGACCTCCCAGCACAGGGCCGCGATATCGGCGTTCTCCCACTGCGGGGGGTCGTCCGATCCGATGCGGCTGATCTCCAGCAGGTCGAGCAGCATCTTGGACATGCGGCGCACCTGATCGGCGAGCACGCCGACCAGCCCCGCCTCCCGCTCGGGCAGGCGGTCCTTGCGCGCCTCGAGCAGTTCGGCTGTGCCCATCGCCGCGGTGATCGGTGAGCGCAGCTCATGGCTGACGTTGCCGCTGAACCGACGCTCGCGCGCGATGCGGTTCTGCACCGCGCCGGCCATGTCGTTGAACGACTCCGCGATGGGGTCGAGATCGCGGTCACCGGTGAGCTCGATGCGGGTTCCCAGCTCACCGCCGGCGATGCGGCTCGCCGCGGTGCCGAGTCGACGCACCGGCTGGAGCAGACGGCCCACGGCGGTGGCACCGATGATCGCTCCGATGAGTCCCGCGAACAGGCTGAGGCCGACGAGGGTCCAGCCGCCCCACGTAAGGATCTGATCGAGGTCGCGCAGCGGGAACACCTCGACGTAGAGCGCTCCCGCGGTGGGAATCGCGACGAGGTAGTACGGGTCACCGCCGACCGTGGTGCGCTGCGTGGCACCGCCATCCAGCGCCGCCGTGGACAGCAGGTCCGCCGGCAGAGCATCGGGCGGCACGGTGACACCGGTGGTGTACCACGTGCCGTCGACCTGGATCAGCGGCTGGGAGGTGCCGACCGAGGGGATCTGGACGAGCGCCTCGCTGGGTGGGAGGCCCGCGGAGATCGCAGCGCCGGCCGCTCGGGAATCGAGAGCAGCACGGGTGAGGGCAGCGGACTCGCGCTGGCTGACGAGGTACCAGGAGGCGAAGGCGTAGGTGGTCAGTGAGACCGTGCCGCCGACCATCAGCGACAGCACCGCGAAGGCGACCGCGACCCGGGCGCGCAGTCCGAGCTTCATGGGCGGGCAGCCCGCAGGGTCATGCCTTCATCCGGTAGCCGAACCCGCGCACTGTGGTGAGCAGGACGGGGTTGGCCGGATCCTCCTCGACCTTGCTGCGGAGTCGGTAGATGAGGTTGTCGACGACGCGACCGTCACCGGCGTTGCCGTAGCCCCATACCTTGCGCAGGAGGTAGTCGCGGCTGAGCACCCGCCCACGGGCACCGATGAGCTCAGCGAGGACGTAGAACTCGATGCGCGAGACGGGGATCGGATCACCGTTGCGCAGCACCTCGGCGGAGTCTGGGCGCAGCTCGATGGGTCCGCACACGAGAGCCTGGGGCTGCGGCTCGGTCTCCTCTTCCTCCTCCTCACCGGGATTGGCGCGCCGCAACTGGGTGCGGATGCGGGCCATGAGCTCCTTGGCGACGAAGGGCTTGGTGACGTAGTCGTCGGCGCCGGCCTCAAGACCTGCGACGACATCGTGGCTGTCGGTCTGCGCGGTGACGATGATGATCGGCACCTGGCTGGTGGCCCGCAGGCTGCGCACGAGGTCCAGGCCCTGGATGCCCGGGAGGCGGAGGTCGACGAGGACGACGTCGACCCGCTCGTCCATCATCAGGACCAGGCCCTGCTCGGCGGTGCCGGCCTCAAGGACGTTGTAGCCCTCGTCCTCCAGGTTTGTTCGAAGGACGAGACGGATGGCTTCGTCGTCCTCGACGACCAGCACGGTGCGCACCATGACTCCATTCAACCCTGCGTGCTCGGACACCCTGTCGCCACCCTTCCGCGCCGGCCTTCCTGCGACAGACTAGAAGAATTCCGCGACAGGTGGGGGACACTCGCCGACGGCCCGGCGCGGATCGCGAGTGGTCACTACCCGTCCGAGTGGTCACTTCCCGTCCGAGTGGTCACTTCCCGTCCGAGTGGTCACTTCCCGTCCGAGTGGTCACTTCCCGTCCGAGTGGTCACTTCCCGTCCGAGTGGTCACTACGCGCGGACGGCCTCCGCCAGCTCGCGGAACGTCCCGACCAGCAGATCCATGTCGGCCGTGGTGTGCGCCAGCGAGACCAGCCACTGCTCGTCGAGCCCGGGCGGGGTGAGCACCCCACGGTTGACGCCCCACAGCCAGCTGAGCTCGGCCATCTCGAAGTCGGTGCGCTTGTAGTCGCGGTAGTTGCGCAGCGCCGTCGGCGACCACGTCACCGCGCCCTTCACGCCGAAGCCCACCGTGTGCGCGGGGAGCTCGAACTCGGTGACGATCCCGTCGAGCGCCTTGAGGGCTCCGTCGTTGATCGCCTC
>JAUHZW010000028.1 GCA_030425745.1 Actinomycetes bacterium | reverse complement strand
CACCGTGCCGCGCCTGTGCGCGGAGTCGTCGGACCGCATCCCCAAATGGCTCATCCCGGTGGTCCATGACCGCCTTACGCAGGGAGGCGCCGTGCCGCTCTCCGCGGCCATCGTCGCGAGCTGGGCACGTTATGCGGAAGGGGTCGATGAGAACGGCGACCCCATCGCCATCGTCGATCCCCTGAAGGACGAACTCGTCCCCATCGCGCAGCGGCAGGTGGAGGTGCCACTGGCATTCCTGGAGAACCGCACACTCTTCGGGGACCTCGTCGATGACCCGCGGTTCACCGAGCCCTACCTCGAGGTGCTGCGGCGCCTGCATACTGACGGATCGAAGGCCACGGTCGCGTGGCTGGCATCTTCCGGAGGAGAGCACCGTGAGCATGACTGACCTGCCCGCAACTCAGCGCGCGAGCGTCCTCGACACGAGCCTCCGACTCTCCGTCGAGGAGAGGTCTGTTCCGACGCCGGGCCCGGGTGAGGTGCTGGTGCGCGTCCGGTCGGTCGGCGTCTGCGGCAGCGACATCCACTACTTCGAGCACGGCCGCATCGCAGACTTCGTCGTCGAGACGCCGCTGGTGCTCGGTCACGAGGCATCCGGTGAGGTCGTGGCGGTGGGCGACGGCGTCGATCTTGCGATGGGCACCAGGGTCGCGATGGAACCCGGTGTTCCGTGTGGCTCGTGCGAGCAGTGCCGTGCCGGGCGGTACAACCTCTGCCCCGATGTGCGGTTCTTCGCGACCCCGCCGATCGACGGGGCGTTCGCCGAGTACGTGACGCTGCCGCGGGACTTCGTCCACCCCGTCCCGGATTCCGTGTCGTACGACGCGGCAGCGCTGCTCGAGCCTCTGTCCGTCGGAGTGTGGGCGTGCGAGAAGGGCGACGTCCGGGTGGGCACGCGGGTGCTTGTCACTGGCGCGGGCCCCGTCGGGGTGATGGCGGCGCTGGTCGCCCGCGCGAACGGAGCAACGGAGATCACCATCAGCGACGTGAATCCCGATCGCCTTGCGCGGGCTGCAGAGCTCGGCTTCGCGACCATCGACTCGCGGTCGACCGTCCTGCCGGACGTCGTCGAGGCCGATGTGCTGCTGGAGTGCAGCGGTGCAACTCTGGCGATCGATCAGGGGATCCGGTCCGTGGCCCCGGCCGGTCGCGTCGTCCTTGTCGGGATGTCTCCGAGCACGATGGTCGAGTTGCCCGTCGGAGTGATCCAGGGCCGGGAACTGTGGATCACCGGGACGTTCCGCTACGCGCACACGTATCCGAAGGCCGTGGCGCTGGTGGCGTCGGGAGCGATCGACCTGGATGCGCTGGTGTCGAAGAGCTTCGGCCTCGACGAGGTGGAGCAGGCGCTGACCTACTCGCGGCAGGACCCGGCGGCGATGAAGGTCGTCGTCCGCGTCGCGGACTGATGCTGCGCCGATCGGCCACTCGCGGGTCTTAGAAGGGGGAGTCGGCGCCGGCGACGTGGGGTTTCTCGCTCTGCAGGTCGCTTGGACCTGCGCCCTGCGGGCGCCGCGGGGTCGGGCAGCAACCTGCGGCACAGGGTGTCCGCCACGGCCCCAGGTTGGACAGTGCCGGTGCTGCTGCACCGCCCAGTCGTTCGGCGATGAGATCGACCAGGGAGCTGACGAACCGCGGGTCAGTGCCCGGCGTCGTGACGCGACGCATCTCGATCCCGATCTCCTCGCAGGTCTGCGCTGCCTCGGTGTCGAGGTCCCAGATCACCTCGACGTGGTCGGAGACGAAGCCGAGGGGAACGACGACGACGGCCCGCACCCCACGCTCCGAGGCCGCGCGGATCGCGTCGTTGATGTCCGGCTCGAGCCACGGGACCTGCGGGGGCCCGCTGCGTGACTGGAACACGACCGACCACGGCGGCATCGCCGTGCCGGCATCGCGCACCAGTTGAGCGACGAGCTCCGCGGCCGCCTCGTGCTGCGCGACATATGCCCCGCCCTTCGGGCCGCTGCTGTCGTTCATCGTGATCGGGATCGAGTGCGTCGTGAACAGCACCTCGACGGGCGCCACGTCACCGAGATCGGCGAGGGCCGCGACGATCCCGTCGGCGAAGGGCTCGAGGAAGCCGGGAGAGTCGAAGTAGGCGCGGACCTTCTCGATGGTGAGCGTCCCGGTCAGTTCGGTCTCAACCAGTGCGCCGGCGATGTCCTCGCGGTACTGCCGGCAGCCGGAGTAGCTCGAGTAGGCGCTCGTGGTCACGGCCAGCACGCGCCGGTGTCCGTCGTCGTGCATCTGCTGAACCGCGTCAGCGAAGTACGGAGCCCAGTTGCGATTGCCCCAGTAGACGGGCAGGTCGATACCCCGGTTCGCGAGCTCGGCCTCGATCGCGGCGATGAGTGCACGGTTCTGCTCGTTGATCGGGCTCACGCCACCGAGTTGGCGGTAGTGGCCGGCCACCGACTCGAGTCGCTCGCGCGGCACACCGCGGCCGCGGGTCACGTTCTCCAAGAACGGGATGACGTCATCCTGGCCCTCCGGGCCGCCGAAGGAGGCGAGCAGGATCGCGTCGATCTGCTCGCTCACGTCAGCACCTCAGCGGCACCAGCAGCGTCGACTCGCCGGCCCGTGTAGAACGGAGTCTCCTCGCGCACGTGCAGCCGCGCCTTCGTGTATCGCATGTCCCGCATCATGTCGACGAGATCGTGCAGCACGTCCGACTCCAGGGCGAGCACCCACTCGAAGTCGTTGAGGGCGAAGGTCGGCACGGTGTTGCTCAGCACGTCCGGATAGTTGCGGCCCTTCATGCCGTGCTCGACGAGCATCTCCCGACGCTCCTCATCGGTGAGCAGGTACCAGTCGTAGGAGCGGTTGAACGGGTAGAGACACAGCCACTCCTTGGGGTCCTTGCCAGCCATGTAGGCGGGCACGTGCCCCTTGTTGAACTCTGCCGGGCGGTGCAGCGCCATGATCGACCACGCCATGCTTGTCGCCTCACCCGGCTCGGTGCGGCGGAAGGCGCGGAGGGCGGCCTGCAGCCCTTCAGCGGTCGGGCCGTGCAGCCACAGCATGAGGTCGGCGTCCTCGCGCATCCCGGACACGTCGTACATGCCGCGCACCGTGATGTCCTCCTCGGCGAGGGAGTCGATCCACGCCTGCAACTGCCGTGCGCTCTCCTCCTCGGTGCAGGCTGGTTCCTCGTCTCGAGCGACGATCGTCCAGACCGTGTAGCGGATGGTGTCGTTGATCTCACGTGCGGTGGGTGCGGTCACGGTGCTTCTCCTGATCGATCGCTGTGTGCGGATATGCGGGCCAGAGGGACGGCGCTCTCACCAGTTCGCTGAGGAGAGTGACCACTCGGACGGGAAGTGACCACTCGCGTGGCTTCTTCGCGCGCCAGCTGGATGATGCCGGCGAGGCCGTTGCCGGCCAGTGCGCTGTTGAGCACGGTCAGATCGGGAAGACCGTGCAGCTGGTCGGTGAGATCGCGCATGCGTTGCGCGTGGCCGGGGGTCGGGCGCACGAGCGACTCCTGCCACGTGGTCACGGCGGAGTCGATCACGCGCCACGAGCCGGTGACCCCGAGCAGTGCCTTGGCGTCGGCCTCGGCCTGCTCGACGAGCCCCTCGACTGCTGGAGCCGGCTGGCCGGCCCGACCGTAGGACAGCCGGACGACGTGCCGGTTGGCGGGCAGCACGTCATCCCACCACTCCCACTTGGCGTTCGCGTGCGTCATCGCCTTGGCCTGCACGTCGGTGCGCTCGGCGGCCACGAGCACGCCTGGCCCGGCCGGGAACTCGTCGAGGTCCGGGCACTCGATCAGCAGGCTCACCACGCGCACGGCGGTGGTCTCGATGGCCCCGAGGCTGGCCGCGAGCTGTGGCTCGTCGTCGTGCAGAAGGTCGGCGGCGACGCGGGGTGGCACGGCGAGGACGACGACATCGACGTCGGTCACGGCACCCGTGGTGTCGGTGACGCGCCAGCCGTCGTCGGTCCGTTGGATTCGAGAGATCCCCGAGGCATGGCGCAGGTCGACGCCGGTAGCGCAGCATGCGTCCACGAGTGCGGCCGTGAGGCGGTGCATGCCCCCACGCAGGGACGCGACGGCACTGCCCGACGGTCCGAGGCCTGCACGCATCCGTGCCGCCGCAGGGACGAGGCCACGAGTCTGATCGACAAGGGCGCCGATGCCGGGCAGCAGGGTGTTGAGGTCGGCGTCATCGGCGGCGCAGGCATGAACCCCGGCGATGACCGGGTCGACGATGCGGTCCACCACCGCATCACCGAGGCGCTCCCGCACGTAGGCCCCGACGGTCGTCGTGCTGTCGGACACTGCCTCCCGCTCGTCACGGGCCCGTTCGATGTCGGCCGCTGAGAGGAGCGACGCCACGCGTGGGTCGTCAAGGTCGGCGGGCACACCGAGCACGCTCGGGGGAAGCTCGCGCAGCCCATCGGCCATCGCGATGCGGGAGTCGGTGCGGCGAGGAGTCAGCACGTCACCACGCAGGCCGAGATCCTCGATGAGCTGCAGGCCAGCAGGACGTCCCACGGCGATCGCCTCGGCGCCGGCGTCGGCCGTGATGCCGCCGAGGGTCAGCGCGGAGACTGCACCGCCCCAGTGGCCCTCGGCCTCCCACACCGTGACCGCCACGCCCGAGCGGGCCAGCTCCCACGCCGCGACGAGCCCGGAGACCCCGCCGCCGATGACCGCGGCGCGGGTGATGGAGAGTCGGCCCTCGGTCACCGAACCGGATCCGCGTGGACGTACTCGACGACGCGGGTGAGGACGTCCGGGTTCGTGGCCGGCGGCACCCCGTGCCCGAGATTGACGATGTGCCCGGGAGCCAGCCGCCCGGCGTCCAGCACGCCCTGCACATGCTCGCGGAGCGTCTCCCACGGCGTGAAGAGCAGCGCCGGGTCGATGTTGCCCTGCACGGGCACGCTCGCGTGCAGGCGGTTGATCGCGGTGGCCAGCGGGGTGCGGTCATCGACACCGACCACATCGGCGCCGCAGTCACGCATGGCGAGCAGCAGGTCGGACGTCTTGGTGCCGAAGTGGATGCGCGGCAGCCCGAGATCTTCGATCCCGGCGAGCACTGCGGTCGAGTGCGGGGCGACGAACCGCTCGTAGTCCGGCAGCGACAGGGTTCCGGCCCACGAGTCGAACAGCTGCAGCACGCTGGCCCCGGCCATCGCCTGAGCACGCAGGAAGGCGGTGCTGATTCGGGCGGTCCAGGCCAGCAGGGCATTCCAGGTGTCTGGATCGCCGTGCATGAGGGCCTTGGTCACCAGATGGTCGCGGGACGGTCGACCCTCGACGAGGTAGCTGGCCAGGGTGAAGGGTGCTCCGGCAAACCCGATCAGGGGCGTGCTGCCGAGTTCGGCCACAGTCAGGGCGACAGCCTCGGTGATCGGAGTCAGGGCGTCGGGCTCGAGTTCCGGTAGGGCCGCGACGTCGGCGGCCGTGCGCACCGGCGCCCCCATGACCGGCCCGACTCCGGGAGCGATGTCGACGTCGACTCCGGCGAGGCGAAGAGGAACGACGATGTCGCTGAAGAACACGGCCGCGTCGACGCCGTGACGTCGGACAGGCTGCAGGGTGATCTCCGATGCGAGCTCGGGCCGCAGGCAGGAGTCGAGCATGTCGATGCCCTCACGGACCTTCCGGTACTCCGGGAGCGACCGACCGGCCTGGCGCATGAACCAGATCGGGTGCCGTGTGACGCGTTCTCCGCGGGCGGCGAGGAGGAGATCCGCATCGCGGGTGCGGCCGTCGCAGACCGGATGATCGGGGGGAAGGGACACGGCCGAAACCTAGCACCGCGCGGCCGATGGTGCCGAATGGCCGGGTACGGCAAAGCCGTTGGCCTGTAAGGGTTTCCGACACTGTGTCGGCGAGAGGGCTTGCTACCATCTGGCCTCGTGCCCGTAGCGCTGATCGGAGTCAGTCACCATGAGGTGACCCTCCCCGAGCTTGAGGCCCTTAGCCGACGGGCCGAGGGCGTGGCACCGGCGATCCTGCGCACCTGCTCCCCGGATGTCACCGGGGCCGTGCTGCTCAGCACCTGCAATCGCGTCGAGCTGTATGTCGAGGGCCCGGACGGGCGCCGAGCCGCTGCCGCGGCGTCAGGCTTCTTCGCCGAGCACCTTGCTGAGGACGTCCCCGAGCACGGTCTGCCCGAGCCTCTGATCGACGCCGACGCCGCCCGTCACCTGTTCTCTGTGGCGTCCGGTCTGGAGTCGATGGTGGTCGGCGAGGATGAGATCGCCGGGCAGGTGCGGCGTGCCGTGGCCTCGGCTCGCACCGAGCGCACGGTGAGCCCGGCGCTGGAGCGGCTCTTCCAGGGGGCGGCCACGGCGGCTCGCCAGGTCACAGCGACGACCGGGCTAGGCGCTGCCGGCCGCTCCCTCGTCACCGTCGGTCTTGATCTCGTCGAGGAGACCGACGGTCCTCTGGCCGGCCGCACAGCCCTCGTCATCGGCACCGGCTCGTACGCGCGCGTCGTGCACGCGGCGCTGGAGCGCCGAGGTGTGGAGGAGCGGATGGTCTTCTCCCTCAGCGGACGCGCCCGTCGGTTCGCCGACAACCACGGTGGTGAGGCGATCGGGCAGGCTGCCCTGCTCGACGTGCTGTCCAATGTCGACGTGATCATCACTGCCAGCGGCGCCCCCCACCCGGTGCTCGAGGCGGACATGCTGGCCGCAGCGACGGCTGACCGTTCGGCCCCGCTGCCGATCATCGACCTCGCGCTCACCCGCGACGTCGAGGAGGAGGCCTGCAGCCTCCCCACCGTCCGCGTCATCGACCTCGACCTCATCGCCCAGCACGCCCCTCAGGAGCACGGCCGCGCTCTGGCGGCCGCGCGGACGACAGTGCTTGAGGCTGTAGATGACTTCTCCGCCCGCGAGGCTGAGCGCACGGCGGATGCCGTCGTCATCGCGCTGCGCTCCATGGCGGCGATCGCTGCGGACGCTGAGGTCGAGCGCGTGCGCCGCCGGTCCGGCGACGCCCTGGCCGATCAGGTGCATGAGTCGGTGCGCCGCGTGGTCCGCGAGATCCTGCACGTACCCACCGCGAGGTCGCGTGAGCTCACCCGCGAGGGCCGACTCGACGAAGTCGAGCACGCGGTTCAGGTGCTCCTCGGACTCGACGTTCGCGGCAACGCCACCGACCCCAGCGCCTCCGCGTGACACCGTTGCGCCTCGGCACCCGGGGCAGTCATCTGGCCACGACGCAGTCTCGCTGGGTTGCGGACCGCATCACCGATGCGACGGGACACCAGGTCGAGTTGGTGACCATCCGGTCACTCGGCGATGATCTCGCCGGCCCGCTGTCTCAGGCACCCCAACCGGGGGTCTTCGTCTCTGCTCTGCGCGACGCGCTGCTGGCCGGCGAGGTGGATGTCGTCGTCCACTCCATGAAGGATCTGCCGGCCGCCCCGGTCGCTGGCATCACACTGGCCGCCGTGCCGGAGCGGGAGGATCCGCACGACGTGCTGGTCAGCCATGCCCGGTGCACGCTCGCCGACCTGCCCCCGGGCTCACGAGTCGGAACGAGCTCCCCTCGTCGCGCCTCGCATCTTCGCCACCAGCGACCCGATCTGACCGTTGTCGACCTGCGTGGCAACGTCGACACCCGGATCGGACGTGTCCGCGATGGTGAGCTCGACGCTGCCGTGCTCGCGGCTGCGGGAATCCGACGCATCGGGCGGCATGACGAGATCGACGAGGTGCTCGAGCAGTTCGTGCCGGCACCGGCGCAGGGGGCGCTCGCTGTCGAGGTGCGGTCCGACGATTCCGAGCTCATCGACCAGCTGTCGGTGCTCGACGACCCGGTGACCCGGCGGCGCGTCCTCGCTGAACGTGCAGTGCTGGAGGGCCTGGCTGCGACGTGCACGTCGGCGGTAGCGGCGTTCGCGCAGTGGACTGACGACACGGACCTCCTGCACCTGCGGGCGCAGGTCGGCAGTGCTGCGCGGGACGGTGTGGTGGTCACGGATCTCGCCGCGGTCGTGAGCGACGACCGCGCCGCACATGACCTCGGCATGACCGTGGCGCGAATGCTGCTGGCCGAAGGTGCTCATGACCTGCTGTCCGCCGATGGTTGGCCGGGAGCCCCCGAACCGGCACCGACCGTCTGGGTCACACGGCCGAGCACCGGCGCCCGGGCTGACGTGGGTGGCCTGCGGGCGCGTGGCGCCTGCGTGCTCGAGGCCCCGGTGCTCGTCGTGCGCACGGATCCGTCGGCTGAGGCAAGCGCCGACGCACTGGTTGAGGCGGTCCGGGAGAGCGCAGACCTGCTCGCCCTGACATCGGCCGCGGCCCTGCGGGCGTTGACCGAGCTCGTCGGGGAGGAAGCCCTGCGGGCTGCGCTCGCCGAAGGCGCTGAGCGCGGTCTCGTCGTGGCTGCGGTCGGCCGCGGCACAGCGCGGGCTGCCCGGGACCTCGGGGTGACGGACGTCGTCGTTCCCGATGTGCAGGACTCCGAGGCGATGCTGGCGATGCTCGCCGATCGGGAGCCGGGGTCGGCGGTGCTGCCGCGCGGCAACCTCGCGATGCGAGGCCTGCAGGAGGGACTGGCGGCCGCGGGCTGGCGAGTGCTGGCCGAGCAGGTCTACGTCACCGAGCCGATCGACCCCGGGACGGACCCGGCGATCGCCGGTGCGGTCAGGGCGGTCCGCGCGGGGGCGGTCGATTCGGTCGTGCTCAGGTCGCCCAGTGGTGTCCGCGCCGTCCGCGATGCCTTCACTACCAACGGCGAGTGGTCACTCCCCGTCCGAGTGGTCACTCCCCGTCCGAGTGGTCACTCCCCGTCCGAGCCTCCGGTCGGTGCAGTGCCCGACACCTGCCGCATCGTCGTCGGTGGCACCACGACGGCAGCGGCACTGGAACGCGAGTGGCCCCATCACGGTGGCCGCGTCATCATCGCCGCCGAACCGAGCCCGACCGGCGTCGCGGACGCCACCCTGAACCCCATCGACTGACCCACCGCCGGAAGGAATCAGATGTTCGATCTCGTGGAGCGCCCGCGTCGCCTGCGACGCACCGGTGCCATGCGCGCCCTGGTGCGGGAGAACCGCTTGCACGCCGAGCAGTTCATCCAGCCGATCTTCGTGCGGGAGGGCCTGACCGGCAGCGCCGACATCGAAGGCATGCCCGGAGTGCAGCAGCACGACCTCGACGGAATGCTGAGGACCACGCATGCGGCGCTCGATGCCGGTGTGCGCAGCGTCATGGTGTTCGCCGTGCCCAAGGTGCGTGATGCTCAGGGCTCGCGGGCGTGCGATGTTGATGGCCCGTTGACCCGCGCAGTCGCCGCGCTCGACGCGGAGTTCGGCGACGACCTTGTCGTCGTTGCGGATCTCTGCCTCGACGAGTTCACCGATCATGGCCACTGCGGCGTGCTCGACGCCGAGGGCCGCGTGGACAACGACGCCACTCTCGAGGCGTACCAGCGCATGGCCGTCGTCCTCGCCGACGCTGGCGCGGATCTCATGGGCACCAGCGGGATGATGGACGGGCAGGTCGGCGCCGTTCGCGCCGCACTCGACGGTCACGGAGCGTCGAACACGGGGATCCTTGCGTATGCGGCGAAGTACGCGTCGGCCGCCTATGGGCCGTTCCGCAATGCAGTTGAGTCTGCGCTGCAGGGTGACCGCCGCACGTACCAGCAGGATCCGGCGAACCAGACAGAGGCGCTGCGCGAGGTTCGGCTCGATGTCGCCGAGGGCGCCGACATCGTCATGGTCAAGCCGGCCCTTGGCTACCTCGACGTCGTCGCGATGACTGCAGCGGAGGTCGACGTCCCCGTCGCCGCGTACATCGTCAGCGGTGAGCTCGCCATGATCGAGTACGCCGCGGCAGCCGGTGCGATCGATCGACGACGCGCGATCGAGGAGACGCTCATGAACGTACGACGGGCCGGTGCGTCGGTGCTCTGCACCTACTGGGCGACTGAGGTCGCCGGCTGGCTGGCCGAGGAGAGTCGAGCATGAACACCAGTGATCGCAGCACATCCAGCGCCTGGCACGAGCGCGCCGGGAAGGTGGTTCCCGGTGGCGTGAGCTCACCGGTGCGTGCCTTTCGCGCCGTCGGCGGTGACCCCGTCTACTTCACCTCGGGTGAGGGCGCGTGGGTCACCGATGTCGATGGCAATCGGTACGTGGATCTGGTGGGTTCGTGGGGCCCGATGATCCTGGGGCACGCGCACCCGACGGTGACGTCAGCGGTGACGGACGTCGTCCGTCATTCCAGTTCCTTCGGAGCCCCCACCGCAGCCGAGACCCTGCTGGCGGAGGAGATCCTTCGCCGCGTGCCGGTGGCCGAGCGGGTGCGGTTCGTGTCCAGCGGCACCGAGGCGACCATGACGGCGATCCGCCTGGCCCGCGCCGCGACCGGTCGCGACCTGATCGTGAAGTTCGTCGGCTGCTACCACGGCCATTCCGATGCGCTGCTCGTGCAGGCCGGGTCCGGGGTGATGACGCTGGGCCTTCCGAACTCACCTGGCGTCACGGCCGGCGCTGCGGGCGACACCATCACCGTTCCCTACGGCGATCGCGCTGCGGTCGAGGCGGTTTTTGAGCAGTACCCGGACCGCATTGCCGCGGTGTTCACCGAGGCTGCACCGGCGAACATGGGTGTCGTCCCGCCGCCGGAGGGGTTCAACGTGTTCCTACGTGAGATCACGGCGAAGTTCGGCTCGCTGTTCGTGTTCGACGAGGTGATGACGGGCTTCCGCGTCGGCCCCGGCGGGTGGTGGATGCGCTACGAGAGCGGTCCGGCACCCGATCTCTTCGCCTACGGCAAGGTCATCGGCGGCGGCTACCCGCTTGCCGCTGTGGCGGGGTCCGCTGCGGTGATGGATCAGCTCGCTCCTCTGGGACCGGTGTATCAGGCGGGCACGTTGAGCGGGAATCCCGTGGCGGCGACGGCGGGACTGACCACCCTGCAGCAGTTGGACGATGCTGCCTATGCGCACATCGACGCGACGGCAGCGGAGGTGCTGCGGATCGCATCTGATGCGCTCACGGCCGCGGGCGTCCCGCACTCACCGCAGAGGGCCGGAAGCCTGGTGAGCATCTACTTCACCGAGAATCCGGTGCGAAACATGGCCGACGCGAGCGCTCAGGACGAGGCCGCGTTCGGCCGCTTCTTCCACGGGATGCTCGACCGCGGGGTGTCTTTGCCGCCGAGCGCGTATGAGGCATGGTTCGTATCGACGGCGCATGACGACGAGGCGCTGAGCGCGATCGCCGCCGCTGCCCCTGACGCCGCCCGCGAGGCCGCCGCCGACTGACCCCAAACCCCGATGCCTCGTCGCTGGTGGCTGGAATTCTTGAAATTTTCCCGCCACCAGCGACGAGGCATCGGACAGGGCTAGGGCGCGCAGAGGTCGGCGCGGAGGGCCTCCGGGGCGGCCAGTGGCCCGCCCTCGTCGCACGCCTCGACCGCTGATGTGAGGACCCAGTCCCCCTCCAGCAGGCGGAAGACGAATGTCTCCTCGGTGTCGCCGGCCGGTGCCTGCACCGTGACGGTCGACACGGACCAGTCGTCGGTACACGTGAGGCTGAGAGTCTCTCCCAGTGCGGCGTCGGAATCGCTGAGGATGTGCTCGATCTCGTCCGCCACGCCGGACACGTCGCATGACGCATCGACTCCGTCGCCACCGCCCCCGCAGGCAGTAAGCAGTACGGCGGCTGGCATGACGGCTGCGGTGATGGCGAGTGAACGCATAGGACCTACTCCTTGATTCGAACGCGCTTGCTGATGGTTGCTGCGCCGGTGCCGTATGCGTTGACCGCCTGGATGGAGAATCGGTAGCGCTTGCCCTCGGTCAGCCCGCGCACGGTGCAGCGACTTCCGGACGACGTGCATGTCTGGCCGCCGGGGATCGCCGTGACGACGTAGCCGGTCACCCCGGCCTCATTCGACAGCGCCCACGACGCCGTGGCCCGTCCGATCTTCGGCTTCACCGTCAGCGTCGGCGGCGGGAACGGCAGGGCCTGGACGGTCAGGTCGATGATCGACACCGTGCCGTTGCCAGAGTTCGGCACGACGAGGGTCTTGGCGTCCGGCGAGAGCGCCGGGTTCACCGGACCCCGGTCGGTCGTGTAGGTGCCGCGGACCACGCCGGTGTTCGTATCGATCGCCGTGATGCTCGACCCCCCGGTGGACGGGACGAACAGGATGCGGCCGTTCGGACTCAGCAGGGGTGCCGTTGGGCCGTCGTCGACGGGGATCGTGGTGGTGATGCGGGCGGGCGTGCGATCGGTGTCGACGACGGACACCGAGTCGGATCCGTTGTTGACAACGAAGAGCGACGTGCCGTCGATGCTGGAGACCGGCGTCGTCGGGCGCTTGCCGACGCGGACGGTGGCGCTGGAGCCACCCCGCTCCTGGTCGAGGATCGTCACGGTGCCGTCGCCGGTGTTGGCGACGTACACCTTGTCGCTGATGACGCCGACGAACGGGGAGACGGCCGGCCGGGTGGGGCTGGATCCGAGAGCGTCCTCTGCCACCAGCTGGCCAGTGGTCAGATCCACGGTGGACAGCGTCTGGTCACCGACGTTCGTGACGAACAGCAGCGTGTCCAGTGGGGAGTACTGCGTTCCCGTGCCCTGAGTGGGAGGCAGCGGCTTCGCTCCCACGGAGACGGTGCGGGTGACGGTGCCGGAAGCGACATCGATGATGGAGACGTCGCCACTGCCGGTGTTCGCGATGAACAGCGTGGTGCCGTTGCGACTCAGCACGGGGGCGGTGGGCTGGGTGCCGACCTTGACCTTGCTCAGCACGGCGCGCGCCGCCGTGTCGATGACGAGCAGGCTGGAGTCGGATTGGGTGGTGGCGTAGAGCCGGGTTCCGGACGTGTTGAGCACCGGCGGCTGGACTCCGGCGGCCACGTCGATCGAGTCGACGAGCCGCTGGGTCTGCAGGTCGATGATGTCGATGGTTCCGCCACCGGGATTGCTGATGTAGGCGACGGTGCCGTCAGGGGACACCGCGGCGCCGGAGGGACGACCGCCGATGCCGATGGTGGTGACCGGGTCAGGGGGGGCGGCGGACACCGGGGGCGCGGTCAGCACCCCGAGGGCCGTGGCGGCCGCTGCAAGCGCGACCAGAGATCTGGGCGCGACGAAACGGCGACGGGGAAGCGACACACAAGGACGCTAGCACGGTTTCGGCCGGCCCTCCGACCATCATCACGAGGACGCATGCTGCGGATTTCGTCGTACAAAGGGGATGCAATATTGCTTTTCGCCATGTAGAGTGCATTGAACAACGAAATTCCACCTCTGGAGTGAGCATGAGTACCACCCCTAATGATCCGGCCACCTGGCGTCATGTGCCAGCCACCTCGACCCCGGTCGATCATGGCCGCGTGGCCGCCCTGATGACGGCCGAGTGGGAGCGGTTCACTGCGTCGACCCCCGGCTCCGGCGAGCACAATGTGCGCGCCAGCAAGTCCCTGCCCTTGGGTGTCACCTCCTCCTTCCAGCACTGGGATCCGTACCCCATCTCCATCGTGTCCGCCCGCGGTGCGTGGCTGACCGACGTCGATGACCGCAAGCTGCTCGACCTGTCCATGGGCTTCGGCGCCATGCTCGTCGGCCACCTCAATCCGACGGTCGTCGAGAAGGTCACCGAAGCCCTAGAGAAGACGGGCACCCTGTTCGTGACACCGTCGCCGACGGCCACCGAGGTCGCCGAGCGCTACCAGGAGCGATTCGGCCTCGACCGACTTCGCTTCACCAACTCCGGCACCGAGTCGACGATGTACGCCGTGCGCACCGCTCGTGCGTACACCGGTCGCAAGGCGATCGTGAAGCTGGAGGGCGGGTACCACGGCGGCTACGACGCACTGTCCGTCTCGGTGAAGCCCGAAGTCGCCGAGGCTGGGCCCGAGAGCGCGCCGACCCCCGTCACCCCGTTCGATGTCGAGGCCGGCACCGTGCATGTGGTGCCCTACAACGACATCGAGCGCCTTCGCGAGGTCCTCAGCGCGCACAAGGACGAGATCGCGGCGATCGTGATGGAGCCGGTGATGGAGAACATCGGCATCGTCCTGCCCGACGCCGGCTATCTGGCCGCCGTCCGTGCGGCGTGCGATGAGTTCGGTGTTCTGCTCGTGTTCGACGAGGTCAAGACCGGGCTGACCGCCGGCTACGCGGGTGCGGCCCAGCGTCTGGGTGTCAAGCCTGACCTCATCACCCTGGCCAAGAGCATCGGTGGCGGTCTGCCGCTCGCCGCGTTCGGTGGCACGGCCGAGGTCATGGCCGCCGTCGAGGACAACCGGATGGCGCACTTCGGCACCTACAACGGCAACCCGCTGGTCATGGCCGCGGCCGCCGCGGTCGACGACATCTGCACCGAGGAGGCCCTGGCGACGGCCGAGGCCTTCGCGCTGGCGCCCGGCGACCGGGTCCTGCAGTTCGCCGCCCCGGCCTTCGACGTCGCCCTCGAGGAGATCCTGCCGACGCTGCTGGCCGGCGCCACCCTGGTGGTGCCGCCGGCCGAGGCGCTGGAGTCGCTCGAGGCCTTCGGCGCCTTCCTGGAGCAGGCCGGCGTGACCGTCGCCAATCTGCCGGCGCCCTTCTGGCACGCCTGGGTGCGCGAGCTCGCCGAGGCCGATATCCCGGTGCTGCGTGAGCAACGCGATACGCTCGAAGTCAAAGTCCAAAAGCTCCTGCTGCCAAAAGACCCCAACGAC
>JAUHZW010000314.1 GCA_030425745.1 Actinomycetes bacterium | reverse complement strand
GGGTGGCTCGGGTGGGAGCGGCGATGGGCGGCGCTAGCATTGGTCAACGCTATGTACGCAGTAATCGCCTCTGGCGGCAAGCAGGAGAAGGTGGCCGAGGGCCAGCAGGTTCGGGTCGAGCTCCTCGACGCCGAGGAGGGCAGCGATGTCTCGCTGACCCCCGTGATGCTGGTCGACGGCGACACCGTGCTCGCCACGTCCGACGAACTGGCGGGTGCCAGTGTGACCGGCAAGGTGCTCGGTCGCACGAAGGGCCCGAAGATCAACGGCTTCACCTACAAGCGCCGCACCCGTAGCCGTCGCCGCTACGGACACCGACAGAACTACCACGTGGTCGAGATCACCTCGATCAGCGCCGGCTGAGCCGGACTCCCCGAGAGGAACCGAACGATGTCCAAGACCAAAGGTGGCGGCTCCACCCGGAACGGCCGCGACTCCAACGCCCAGCGCCTCGGCGTGAAGCGGTTCGGCGGCCAGCAGGTCAACGCCGGCGAGATCATCGTCCGTCAGCGCGGCACCCACTTCCACCCCGGCCACAACGTCGGCCGTGGCGGCGACGACACCCTGTTCGCCCTCGCGGCGGGCGCGGTGCAGTTCGGCACCCACCGCGGTCGTCGGGTCGTCAACATCGTCGCGGAGTAGCACCGCACAGTTCTTCACGAGGGAGGGTGGGCCGCTCGGCTCACCCTCCCTCGCTCTTTCGGTCGACCATCCCGCGAGTGGTCAGTTGTCGGGGTGATCCGCGCGTCGGACACCCCGACAACTGACCACTCGCGAGGAGGAGTCGCCGGCTCCTGAGAGGATTCGTCCATGGCCACCTTCGTTGACCGTGTCGTCCTGCATGCGCAGGCCGGCGACGGCGGCAACGGCTGCGCCTCGGTCCTGCGCGAGAAGTTCAAGCCCCTCGGCGGACCGGACGGCGGCAACGGTGGCCGTGGCGGCGATGTGGTGGCCGTCGTCGACCCGGGTGTGACGACGCTGCTGGAGTTCCACCACGGCCCGCACCGCAAGGCCGGAAGCGGCAAGCCCGGGCAGGGCGGTCACCGCAACGGGGCCGAGGCCGCTGACGTCGTGCTGCGCGTTCCCAGCGGCACCGTCGTCACCACCGAGGCCGGCGAGGTCCTCGCTGACCTCATCGGACCAGGCGCCTCCTACGTGATCGCCCGCGGCGGCCGTGGCGGGCTGGGCAACGCTGCTCTGGCCTCCCCGCGACGCAAGGCACCGGGATTCGCTCTCCTCGGTGAGCCCGGAGAGCACCGCGATGTCGTCCTCGAATTGAAGACCGTCGCGGATGTCGCGCTGGTCGGGTTTCCCAGTGCGGGCAAATCCAGTCTGGTCGCCGCCCTGTCGGCCGCGCGGCCGAAGATCGCCGACTATCCCTTCACGACCCTCGTCCCGAACCTCGGTGTCGTCACCGCCGGCGACGTGGTCTTCACGGTGGCGGACGTCCCCGGACTCATCCCCGGTGCCAGCGAGGGCAGAGGTCTGGGCCTGGAGTTCCTCCGCCACGTGGAGCGCTGCAGCGTCCTCGTCCATGTGCTCGACTGCGCCACCATGGAGTCCGAGCGAGATCCGCTGGCCGACTTCGACATCATCGAGGCGGAGCTCACCCAGTACGGGGGGCTTGCCGACCGCCCGCGGATCGTTGCGCTGAACAAGGTCGACGTGCCCGACGGTCGTGCCATGGCCGATCTCGTGCGCCCGACGCTCGAGGAGCGCGGGTATCCGGTCTTCGAGATCTCCGCTGTGACCCATGAGGGTCTCCGACCGCTGTCGTTCGCCATGGCCGAGCGCGTCCTCAAGGCTCGCGCGGCCGCGGTGCCGGACGAGAACGAGCGCATCGTCCTCACCCCCAAGCCCGTCGACGACAGCGGCTTCACGGTGACTCCCGAGGCCGACGGATTCCGGGTCCGGGGTGGGCGCCCCGAACGGTGGGTCCGGCAGACCGACTTCAGCAACGACGAGGCCGTGGGCTACCTGGCCGACCGACTGGCCCGGCTCGGAGTCGAGGAGGCCCTCGTCGAGCAGGGTGCAACTCCGGGCTGCACCGTCATGATCGGCCCGGACGAGAACGCCGTGGTCTTCGACTGGTACCCCAGCATCATCGCCGGTGACGCAGGAGTGGCAGCCCGCGAGGCCAGTCCCCGCGGCACGGATGTCCGCCTCGATGCCCGCACAGACGAGCTACCCGGCGG
>JAUHZW010000313.1 GCA_030425745.1 Actinomycetes bacterium | reverse complement strand
TTCGAGTCCCGCCTTCCGCACTCGAGTCTCTCGTGAAGAGAGTCTTCCGGCCTACAGCCCCAACAGGTCGCGCAGCACCGGCGCCAGCGCGCGCATCGCACGCCCGCGGTGACTGATCGAGTCCTTCTCCGCCGCGGTCATCTCGGCCGTCGTGACCTGGTGCATGATCGGCACGAAGATCGGGTCGTAGCCGAAGCCGTTCTCGCCACGACGCTCGCGCAGCAGGCTCCCGGTGACCTCTCCCTCGACCACCCGCTCCGTGCCATCGGGCAGGGCGACCGCAGCCGCACACTGGAAGGACGCCCCGCGGCGTCGATCGGGCACGTCCGAGATCTGGGCAAGGACGAGTTCGAGGTTGGCGGCATCGTCACCGTGACCGCCGGCCCAGCGGGCGCTGAGCACTCCGGGCATCCCGTTGAGCGCATCGACGCACAGACCCGAGTCGTCAGCCACAGCCGGCAGTCCGGTGGCCTGCGCGATGGCCCGCGCCTTGAGCAGCGCATTGCCCGCGAAGGACGACTCGGTCTCCTCCACCTCCGGGGCATCCGGGAACGCATCGAGAGACAGGATCTCGACGTCCATGCCCTCCGCCGCAAGGATCCGCTGGAGCTCGTCGAGCTTCTTGCGGTTGCGCGTCGCGAGGACGACCTGCGCAGTCACGTCAGCCACGCGAGGGCAGCGGGGCCGCGAGCGCCGCGGACTGGAGGGCGGCCAGCTGCGCGCAGCCGTCACCGGCGAGGGCGAGGAGTTGGTCCAGCAGTGCCCGGTCGAACGGCTCGCCCTCCGCGGTGCCCTGCACCTCGACGAACCGCCCGTCACCGGTCATGACGACGTTCATGTCGGTGTCGGCGTTGACATCGTCGTTGTAGTGCAGGTCGAGGCGCGGCTCCCCCTCGACGATGCCGACGCTGACAGCAGACACCGAGTCCTTGAGCGGATTCACCTCGGGCGCCAGCAGGCCGTTCTGCTGCGCCCACGTGATCGAGTCGGCGAGTGCGACGTAGGCACCGGTGATCGCGGCCGTGCGGGTGCCGCCGTCGGCCTGCAGGACATCGCAGTCGATGAGGATGCTGTTCTCGCCCAGCACGTCCATGTCGACGACCGCCCGGAGGCTGCGGCCGATCAGACGCGAGATCTCCTGCGTGCGACCGCCGAGCTTGCCCTTCACCGACTCGCGGGCATTGCGGGTGTTGGTCGCACGCGGCAGCATCGCGTACTCCGCCGTGACCCAGCCCTTGCCCGAACCCTTCAGCCACCGCGGGATGTCCGCGGAGAACGAGGCGGTGCACAGCACGCGGGTGCGCCCGAAGGAGACGAGGGCGGATCCCTCCGCCTGCTCGAGCCACCCCCGCTCGAAGGTGACGGGACGGAGTTGGTCGGCCGCGCGGCCGTCGGAGCGAGTCATGCCGGTTACGTTATCGGCCATGACCACCCGAGCCTCCCGCACTCCCGTGGTGCTGCTGGAGACAGCGAACCTCACGTCCGGCATCGGCAACGGGATCGCGATGGTGGCCATCCCCTGGCTCGTCCTCGACCTGACCGGGTCCGCCGCAGCGGCCGGGCTGGTCGCGGCCCTGTCGACGCTGCCGGCCCTGCTGGTGATCCCCGCGGTGGGCGCCGCGGTCGATCGCTTCGGCCGACGGCGAGTCAGCATCGTCTCCGACATCGCCTCTGCCGTGTCTGTGATCGCCTACCCGCTCGTCGGGCTGTGGCTCGGCCTGGACTTCACCTGGGTGCTGATCCTCGCGATCATCGGCGCGAGCCTCGACCCCGGCGGCTACACCGCCCGCAAGTCGCTCATCGTCGACGCGGCCCGGGCCGGTGGGGTCCGGCTGGAGTCGCTCAACGGCATCCACGAGGCGATCTTCGCCGTGGGGTTCACAGTCGGCCCGCTCGTCGGGGCCGGGCTCATCGCCACCGTGGGTCCGGTGTCGGCCTTCTGGATTCCCGGAGCGCTGTTCATCATCGCGGCTGTGTCTATCGGCTTCATGCGGGTCGGAGACGCTGGGCGCGAGGCGGTCGCCGAGGGTGCCGACGATGTGACCGGAGTCCGAGGCCTGCTGCGCGGTGTCACAGCACTGTGGGCGGACCGCGCCCTGCGAGTGCTCACCATCGCGATCATGGTGCTCGCCGGGGTCTATCTGCCGACCGAGAGCATCATCCTGCCCGTGCACTTCTCCGAGCTCGGGCGACCCG
>JAUHZW010000027.1 GCA_030425745.1 Actinomycetes bacterium | reverse complement strand
TCGGTGGAGGATCCCATCGCGAACTCGTCCATGTTCGTCTTGCCAAGAATCACGACGTCAGCCGCACGCAGCCGCTCGACGACGGTGGAGTCGTACGGGGGGCGCCACCCCTCGAGGATGCGCGAGCCGCATGTGGTCGGCACCCCGGTCATCGTCAGGACGTCCTTCAGGGCCAGGGGCACGCCGGCGAGCGGACCCATCTCCTCCCCCGCGGCGCGGCGGGCGTCGATGGCGCGGGCCGCCTCGACGGCCTCGTCGGTCATCACGTGCAGGAATGCGTGGACCTCGCCGTCGACCTGCGCGATGCGGTCCAGATGCGCTCGGGTGACCTCCTCGCTGGAGACCTCCCCCTCCGCGATCGCACTGGCCAGGGTGGTGGCGTCCTGCCGGACGAGATCGCCTTCCATCACTGCCACGGCCTACTCCTCGTCCAGGATGCGCGGAACCCGGAAGCGGTCGTCCTCCCAGGCGGGGGCGCCCGCGGCGACGTCCGCCCGTGCCAGACCAGGGGCCGTGACGTCATCGCGGAAGACGTTGACCATGGGAATCGGGTGCGACGTCGGCGGGATGTCCGCGGCTGCCACCTCCGAGACCCGGGCGACGGACTGCAGGACCACGTCCAGCTGACCGGCGTAGTGGTCGATCTCGTCATCGCTGAGCTGCAGGCGGGCCAGTCGAGCCAAATGCTCGACCTCTTCCCGGGTGATGGACGTCATGCGCTCGATCCTAGAGGGAGCGCCTCATGCCTCCGGACGGGCGTGGGACAGGGCTGCGTCGAGACCATCCGCCAGCAGCGCGGCGAATCCCTCGGCCCCCACCACGGGCACGCCGAGCGACATCGCCTTGTCCAGCTTGGAGCCGGCGTTCTCGCCGGCGACGAGCAGCTGCGTCTTCTTCGACACCGAGCCGGCGACCTTGCCGCCGAGGTCGGTGACCGCCTGCGCCGCGGACTCCCGCGTGAAGCCCTCGAGGGAGCCGGTGATCACGACGGTCAGCCCGGCCAACGGCTGCTCGCCCGCTTCGACCTTCTCGTCGGCCATGCGCACGCCGCCACGGCGCCACTTGTCAACGATGTCGCGATGCCAGTCCTCGGCGAACCACTCGTGAACCGCCTCGGCGATGGTGGGCCCGATGCCGTCGATGGCGGCGAGTTCCTCCACCGAAGCCTCGGCGATCGCATCGAGGGAGCCGAATGACCGCGCCAGATCCGTGGCCGTGGGCGCCCCGACATGGCGGATCGACAGGGCCACGATGACCCGCCACAGCGGCCGGTCGACGGAGCCCCGAAGGTTGGCGAGCATGGACCTGGCGTTCTCGGTGAGCTGCCGGCCCTCCTCGCCCCTGCCCGGTTCGCGGGTGAAGAAGTCGCAGCGCAGGAGGTCGTCGGCGGTCAGCAGGAACAGATCGCCCTCGTTCTCCACCAGCCCGCAGTGGAGCAGCGCCGCGGCCGCCTTGTCGCCCAGACCCTCGACGTCGAACGCGCTGCGGCCGCCCACGTGGGACACCCGCTCACGCACCTGTGCCGGGCAGGAGCGGGTGTTCGGGCAGCGGAGATCCTTGTCGCCCTCCTTCTCCGGCCGAAGTTCGGTGCCGCACTCCGGGCAGTGGGTGGGCATGACGAACGCGCGCTCGGACCCGTCCCGATCATCGATGACGGGGCCGAGCACCTCGGGAATGACGTCGCCGGCCTTGCGCAGGAACACCATGTCGCCGATGAGCACTCCCTTGCGCTGCACCTCGAACGCGTTGTGCAAGGTGGCCATCGAGACTGTCGAGCCCGCGACCCGGACCGGCTCCATGACGGCGAACGGCGTCACCCGACCCGTCCGCCCGACGTTCACGGCGATGTCCAGCAGCCGGGTCCGCACCACCTCCGGCGGGTACTTGTACGCCATCGCCCACCGCGGGGCCCGGGACGTCTCTCCCAGTTGCCGCTGCAGCGCGAGCTCATCCACCTTGATGACGACACCGTCGATCTCGTGCTCGACGTCGTGCCGGTGCTCGCCATAGAACTCGATGAAGTCGCGCACACCGGCCGCGGACTCATGGACGCGGGCGCGCGAGCTGACCGGCAGTCCGTGCGCGGCCATCACGTCGTACGCACCGCTCTGGGTGTGGACCTCGACACCCTCCACCGCACCGACCCCGTGCACGGTCAGACGAAGGTTCTCCAGCCGCTCGACCGCGCGGCGCAGTTCAGCCTCCAGCCGGGCGACCCGCGCCTCGGCCCGCGCTCCCTCACGGCCCTCGGCGCGCACGGCATCGAGGTCTCGCTCGCGACGGTCGATGCGCTGGCGCAGCGAGCCGGCCGCGGTGTTGCGGGGATTCGCGAACACGGGCAGCCCGAGGTCAGCCTGCTCGGCGTTGATGCGGTCGAAGTCAGCGACCGGGAAGAAGATCTCGCCACGGACCTCCAGCAGGGCAGGCACCCGGCCGTCGACCGGATCAAGGACCTTGGGCACGGCGGGGATGAACTGCGCGTTGTAGGTGACGTCCTCACCGACCGTGCCGTCACCGCGGGTGGCCAGTGACTCGAGCCGTCCGTGGCGATACACCGCATCGACGGCAAGTCCATCGATCTTCAGCTCGCACAGCATCGCGGGCACCGCACCCAGGCCCGACTGCACGCGGTCGAACCAGGCATCCAGCTCTTCAGCGTCGAAGGCGTTGTCCAGGGAGTACATCCGCATGAGGTGCTCGACGGGCTCGAACATCTCCGACCGGGCGCCCCCGACCGTCTGCGTGGGCGACTCCCCGCTCGCAAGCTCCGGGTGCTGGCGCTCCAGCTCGATCAGCTCGCTGTAGAGGGCGTCGTACTCCGCGTCGGACAGCCGCGGCGCATCCTGCTGGTAGTAGGCGACGCGCGCCTCGTTGATCGCATCGACCAGCTCGGCCCACCGTGTGCGCTCAGCCTCGGTCGCCATCCGGGCCCTCCTCGCCCTCGTCCTGCCGGAGCACCCTTCCCACCGCGGTGCATCCGGCGAGGGCTGTGCGGGCCCATGATGGCGAAGCACCGGCGAGTCCACACGTCGGCGACACGGCGACGCGTGCAAGTGTCCGCGGATCGTTGAGCCCGAGGCGGTCGAGCAGGCTCCGCACCGCCGCGCTCGCTGCTGTGTCGGAGAGGCGCCCGGTGCCCGTCGAGGGAACGGTGCCGGCGATCAGGGCATCGCCGGCCTCGAGCAACTGCCCCAGTGCCTGGTCGGTCTCATCGCCGATGCCGATCACGTCCAGGGACACGAAGGCGGCACCTGCCTCGCGCAGCAGGCCCACGGGCGGGCGGTCCGCACAGCAGTGAACTCCGGTGACGGCATCGGGATCCGCGCTGAGCACCCGTCCGAGAAGGCGCCCGGCCACCTGCGGATCGACCGGTGCGTAGCGGGACAGCCCGCTGGCCGTGTCGATGCGTCCCTCGAGAACCGCGGGCAGCCCCGGCTCGTCGATCTGGACGACGATGGCTGAGGCGCCGGGCACCCGGCGGCGCAGGTCGGCGACGTGGCCCACCAGCGCCGTGCCGAGCGCATCGGCGATCTCGGCGACCGCCCCGGGGTCGGACAGAGCACGCTCACCCGACCGGAGTTCGACCGCGGCCGCCATAGTCCAGGGCCCGACCATCTGCGCCTTCACCGGACCGTCGTAGCGCTGGGCCGTCTCCTCGAGGGCGTCGAGGTCCTCGTTCATGAACGACGCAGCCCGACGCATCTGCCGCCCCGAGGCTCCCGCGAATCGCCAGCCGTCCGGGGTGGTCTCGAGCCCGAGACCGGCATCGACTCCCGCGAGCAGGGCACCGGTGCGGCCCACCATGTCGGCGCCTGGACCCCGCGCCGGCAGTTCGACCACGTGCACGAACTCCGGCAGCTCTCCTGCGACGATCCGGGCCGCTTCGAGTGCGTTGTCCCCGGGCATGGAGCCGACACCGGTGGCGACCGCAGGCCCCCAGAGCATCGTCATGCCGCGACCACGCGGTGCGTGCGGTCGACCGTGGCCGACCCCACCACGCGGCTGTCGTCGTACACGACGACGGACTGCCCTGCCGCGAGCACTCGGATCGGAGACTCCAGATCGACCACGAGTCGGTCATCCTCCACACGGACGCGCGCCGGCACCGCGGCACCATGGGCACGCACCTGCACGGCGAGGGACGTCTCCTCCGCACCGAGCGGTGTGCCGGTCCAGGTGGGGTTCTCCCCCTCGATGCGGTCGACGTCGAGCAG
Organism: Actinomycetes bacterium; assembly: GCA_030425745.1. Lineage (GTDB taxonomy): Bacteria > Actinomycetota > Actinomycetes > S36-B12 > S36-B12 > UBA10649. Next base: position 10,498 of record JAUHZW010000027.1, on the reverse strand, counting down.
TTCCGGCGCTCCGACGCGCACGGTCGACGTGACGATGTCGACATCGACGACGTAGCGGGGTGCGCCGTCCTCCGCAGGAACCCTCAGACCGAGGCCCCTGCGCTGACCGATCGTGAACGAGTGCGCTCCCTCATGGTGGCCGATCACCTCACCGGACACCGCATCGACGATGTCGCCGGGAGCGGAATCGACCCGGGAGCGGACGAAGGCGGCGGTGTCACCGTCGGGGATGAAGCAGATGTCATGGCTGTCCGGCTTGCGCGCGACCAGCAGCCCACGCTCGGCCGCCTCGGCCCGGATGGCCTCCTTCACGTCGCCTCCGAGCGGAAGCAGGGTGTGCTCCAACTGGGCACGCCCCAGAACGCCCAGCACATAGGACTGGTCCTTCGCCGGATCGACCGCGCGGTGGAGTTCCGGGCCGGCCGGGCCCTGCACGATGCGCGCATAGTGACCCGTGGCCACGGCATCGAAGTCCATGGCCAACGCCCGCTCGAGCACGGCGGCGAACTTGATCCGCTCATTGCACCGGATGCACGGGTTGGGCGTGCGGCCGCGCTCGTACTCCGCGAGGAAGTCGTCGATGACCGCCTCCCGGAATCGGTCGGACAGGTCCCAGACGTAGAAGGGGATGCCGAGGTGGTCGGCGATGCGCCGGGCATCCCGCGCATCGTCCAGCGTGCAGCAGCCCTTGGTCCCTCCGGCCGCGGCGGCAGCCTTCGACAGCGCCAGATGGACGCCGACGACCTCATGCCCGGCGTCCACGAGCCGTGCGGCGGCGACCGAGGAGTCGACCCCGCCCGACATCGCCGCGATGACGCGCATGTCAGCCCGTCCGCCCGGCAACGCTGCCGGCCCGCGCCGCACGCTCGACGACGCCGGGCAGGGCAGCGATCACGGCATCGACATCCTCGCGGCTCGACGACTCGCTCAGGCTGAACCGCAGGGATGACCGGGCGGTCGCCTCATCGGCGCCCATGGCGAGAAGAACGTGGCTCGGCTCGGGGATCCCGGCCGTGCAGGCCGACCCGGTGGAGCAGTCGATGCCGGCGGCGTCAAGCAGCATCAGCAGCAGGTCTCCCTCGCATCCGGGGAACGAGACATGCAGGTTGCCGGGCAGTCGCTCATCCGGCCCGGTGCCCAGATCGCCGTTGACGACAGCGCCGGGCACTGCCGCAGCCACGCCGTTGCGCAGGTGCTCACGCAGGGCGATGAGGTGCTGGGCGCGTTGCTCCTGGCCTCGCACCGCATGCTCGACCGCCACCGCGAAGGCGGCGATCGCCGGTGCGTCCAGGGTGCCCGACCGGACATCGCGCTCCTGACCACCGCCGTGGAGCACAGGGGTGGCCGCTCGCGTGGGATCGAGGATGAGGGCACCGACACCGAAGGGGCCGCCGAGCTTGTGGCTGCTGATCGTCACCGCTGTTGCGCCGAGCGCACCGAGGTCCATCGGCACATGACCGAGTGCCTGCACGGCATCGGTGTGGAAGGGGACCCCGGCGGCGCGACAGGCGTCAGCGATCCGCTGCACCGGCTGGACGGTGCCGAGTTCGTTGTTGGCCCACATGACCGTGCAGAGGGCGACCGGATCGCTGCCCGCGAGTCGGGTCAGAACGTCATCGACCGACACTCGACCGAGACCGTCGACCGGCAGCCATTCGACGCTCGCGGCCTGCTCCTGCTCGAGCCACACGAGGGGATCCAGCACGGCGTGGTGCTCGACGGACGACGACAGGATCGTGGTGGCCCCGCGAGCCTGACGCTCCGCCCAGAACAGGCCCTTGACGGCGAGGTTGTCGGCCTCCGTGCCACCGGAGGTGAACACGATCGCGCTCGGGCGCACGTTCAGCAGGGCAGCGATGGATTCCCTGGCCTCCTCGACGACCTGCCGGCGTCGGCGTCCGGATGCGTGGAGTGATGAGGGGTTGCCCGCACGCTCGGACTCGGCGATCCACGCTGCCCGCGCCTGCGGGAGCATCGGCGTGGTCGCCGCATGGTCGAGGTAGACACGGCTGCTCACAGCCGTCAAGCCTAGATGCTCATCGCCCGAACGCGAGGCCCCACTCTGCCTGCTGCGCGTTAGTTCCCGGTGAACTCAGCCGGCCGCTTCTCCACGAACGCCTGCATGCCGATCGTCTGGTCATCGGTGGCGAAGAGCGACGCGAACCGCACCCGCTCGATGTCCAGGCCGGTCGCCAGATCGGTGTCCATCCCGTGGTCGACAGCCTCCTTGGCCGCGCGCATCGCCAGCGCAGGACCGTTCGCGAGGGTCCGGGCCAGGTCGAGGGCCGAGGTGTAGGCCTCGTCGGCCGGCACCACGCGGTTGACGAGTCCCATGGCGAGGGCCTCGTCGGCGCCCACATGGCGGCCGGTCAGGATCAGATCCTTGGCGCGCGAGACCCCGATGAGGCGAGGCAGACGCTGAGTGCCGCCGGCCCCGGGGATGATTCCCAGCAGGATCTCCGGCTGCCCCAGCTTCGCGGTGTCGGCCGCGATGCGCAGGTCGCAGCACAGGGTCAGTTCGCAGCCCCCGCCGAGGGCGTAGCCCGTGACCGCCGCGATGGTCGGCTGCGGAATCCGCGCGACAGCGTTGAAGCAGTCCTGCAGATCGGTCGATGCGAGCAGCATGTCCTGATAGGACAGGTCGCTCATCTCCTTGATGTCGGCACCCGCCGCGAAGACCTTCTCACCACCGTGCACCACGACGGCCCCGACATCGCGCCGGCCCGCGACCTCGTTCGCCGCCTCCCGGATCTCGTTCTGCATCTGCCGGTTCAGGGCATTCATCGGTGGCCGCTGCAGCGTGATCGTGGCCACCCCGTCATTGACGTCCAGGGATACGAACTCAGCCATCACGTGTCCTCTCCGCGAAGCAGGCCCCGTCGAGCGCCCGGGCACTCCGGACACAACGACGGAGCCTATCCACGCAGGGGCGACCCATGGCCACCTGTACCGTGAGGGGGTGACGGGTCACGGCTCCACGGGGTGGGATCCCCTCGGCGCGGTTCCCGATGGCAGGGGCGGAGCGAACGTCGCCCTGTGGGCTCAGGGAGCCGACGCCGTCGAACTGTGCATCTTCGACGATCAGGGCCGCGAGGAGCGCATTCCGCTGCGCGAGCGGGTCTTCAACGTCTTCCACACACACGTCACCGACATGCCGGTGGGCACGCGCTACGGGTTCCGGGTGCACGGCGAGTGGGATCCGCGACACGGACACCGCTGGAATCCGCACAAACTCCTCCTCGATCCGTACGCGAAGGCGATCGACGGATCCTTCCGCCTTGATCCCGCGGTGTTCGGCCACGTGCCCGGCGATGACCTGCGCATCAGCACGAGCGACTCCGCTCCCTTCGTCCCGCGCTCCGTCGTGGTCGACGGGTCGTTCGACTGGGGTGATGACCGCTCCCCCGGGACAGCCTGGGGTGACACCGTCATCTACGAGACACACGTCCGCGGCATCTCCCGACTGCACCCGTCCGTGCCTGAGCATGAGCGCGGCACCTACGCGGGCCTGGCCCACCCGCACGTCATCGAGCACCTCACGACCCTCGGCGTGACGGCTGTCGAACTGCTGCCGGTGCACCATTTCGTCGACGAGGTGCACCTGCTCGAACTGGGCCTGACCAACTACTGGGGCTACAACTCGATCGGCTACTTCGCACCCCAGGCCGCGTACTCGTCGAGCGGATCGCGCGGCGGTCAGGTCAACGAGTTCAAGCGCATGGTCAAGGCGCTCCACGCCGCCGGTCTCGAGGTGATCCTCGATGTCGTCTACAACCACACGGCGGAGGGAAACCAGAACGGCCCGATGCTGTCCTTCCGCGGCATCGACAATGACGACTACTACCACCTGCGCGACGAGGGCCGGTACTACGCGGACTACACCGGCTGCGGCAACACCCTCGACGTGTCGAAGCCGCACGTGCTGCAACTCGTCATGGACTCCCTGCGCTACTGGGTGCTGGAGATGCACGTCGACGGGTTCCGATTCGACCTCGCCTCCGCGCTGGCCCGCTCCTTCCACGACGTCAACATGCTCGGCAACTTCATGACGACCATCCAGCAGGATCCGATCCTGCGACGGGTCAAGCTGATCGCGGAGCCCTGGGACGTCGGCCCCGGCGGCTACCAGGTGGGCGAGTTCCCTCCCCTGTGGACGGAGTGGAACGACCGCTACCGCGACAACGTGCGCGACTTCTGGCGCGGCGCGACCGGCATCGGCGAGCTCGGCTGGCGACTGTCGGGCTCCGCGGACCTGTACGCCTCCGAGGGACGTCGACCCTTCGCGTCGATCAACTTCATCACCGCCCACGACGGGTTCACGCTGCGCGACCTCGTGAGCTACGATCACAAGCACAATCAGGCGAACCTCGAGGACAACCGCGACGGCACCGACAACAACCGCTCCTGGAACTGCGGGGTCGAGGGCGAGACAGACGACGAGGCGGTCAACCGCCTGCGGCACCGACAGCTGCGCAACCTCTTCACCACCCTGCTGCTGTCCACGGGTGTGCCGATGATCGCCGGCGGCGACGAGTTCGGCCGCACCCAGGGCGGCAACAACAACGCGTACTGTCAGGACAACGAGATCTCCTGGTACGACTGGTCATGGGAGATGTGGCAGTCCGAGCTCAAGGTCTTCGCGAGCGACGTTCTGGCCCTGCGCCGGCTGCACAGTGCGTTCCGCCAGCGCTACTTCTTCGAGGGCCAGCCGCTGCACGACGGCGGCCCCAAGGATCTGGCGTGGTTCGGGCCGGACGGCCACGAGATCTCCGACGCGGACTGGCACGACGGCGACGCCCGGACCCTCGCCATGTACCTCGCGGGCGAGGTGCACGGCCGCGACGATCAGGATCGCCTCATCCGCGATGAGGCCTTCCTGATGATCCTGCACGCGGGCGCCGACGACGTCGAGGTGACGCTGCCGGCCGAGCCGTTCGCAGCCGGCTACCGCATGGTCATCGACACGTTCACCGGACAGTCACGGGAGGACGACACCGTGCTCGCTCCCGGGTCGGCAGTTCTGGTCGCCGGGCGCAGCGCTGTCGTGCTGCACGCGCTGCGGCCCGACTCGCAGTAGGGGCGCGGCTACCGCAGCACGCCGTCGGACATGCCCTCGGCGAGCGGCGGCACCACCTGCAGGCCGAGCTCCTGCGCCGAGACGAGCCCGGCGTGCGCCGGCAGGATACGGACGGTGTAGCCGAAGGGGCCGTTGCGGTCGAGGTCGATCGAGGCGCGATACAGCCAGCGGTTGCCGTCGTACTGCTCGACCGCCTCCATGGCGGCCTCCTGATGCTGCACGATGCGGTCATCGGCATCGACCCGCCCGAAGACGACCTGGACCTCGACATCGTCGGGGCTCAGCGACCCCAGCGACGCATAGGCCCGCACGGTGATGCCACTGCCCTGCATGACGGCGTCGCCGACCCCGTCGGCCTCCACATGGTCGATGCGCAGGCCATCCCAGCCGGCACGGAGCCGTCCCTTCCAGTCGCTCAGGTCACGCGCGAGTGCGTAGTTGGCCGCCTCGATCTCGCGGGAGGCCACGGCCGCCGGCGCGTAGAGGCGGGTCACGTACTCGCGGAGCATCCGGCTGGCGAGCACCTTGGGGCCGAGCGTGCGCAGGGTGTGCTTGAGCATCGCCAGCCAGCGCTGGGGCAGGCCGTTCTCGTCACGGGTGTAGAACGCCGGGGCGACTGAGTTCTCGATCAGGCTGTACAGCGCCTCGGCCTCGAGATCGTCGCGACGGTCGGGGTCCTCGACGCCGTCGGCGGTGGGGATGGCCCAGCCGTTCTCGCCGTCGAACCATTCATCCCACCAGCCGTCGAGGATGGACAGGTTGAGGGCGCCGTTGAGGGCCGCCTTCATCCCCGAGGTGCCGCTGGCCTCCAGCGGCCGGATCGGGTTGTTCAGCCAGACGTCGCAGCCCGGATAGAGGGTCGTCGCCATCGAGATGTCGTAGTCCGGCAGGAAAACGATCCGATGGCGGATGTCCTCGGAATCGGCGAAGTGCACGAGTTGCTGGATCAGGCGCTTGCCGCCGTCATCGGCCGGGTGCGCCTTGCCCGCAACGACCAGCTGCACGGGCCGCTCGGGGTCGGTGAGCAGCGCACGCAGGCGCTCGGGGTCGCGCAGCATCAGCGTGAGGCGCTTGTACGACGGCACACGTCGGGCGAACCCGATCGTCAGCACGTCCGGGTCGAGCACCGAGTCGGTCCAGCCGAGCTCGGCATCCGAGGCACCGCGGTTGGTCCAGGACTCACGCAGGCGCCAGCGCGTCATGGCGACGAGCTCCTCGCGGAGCGCCCGCTTGACCTGCCACAGCTGCTCGTCCGGAGTATCGGCGATCACCGCCCAGCCCTCGGCGTCGTCGAGTGACGCGCCGTGGGCGAGGTCGACCACCTGCCGGGCCGTCCAGGTCGGGGCATGGACGCCGTTGGTGACCGAGGTGATCGGCACATCCTCGTTGTCGAACCCGGACCACAGACCGGAGAACATCCCGCGGGAGACCTCACCGTGCAGCAGGCTCACGCCGTTGGCACGCTGGGCGAGACGCAGGCCCATGACGGCCATGTTGAACACGGCCGGGTCGCCTCCTTCGAAGTCCTCCGTGCCGAGCTCCAGCACACGGTCGACAGGCACCCCGGCTGACGCGTTGTCGCCGCCGAAGTACTGGGAGATCAGGTCGCGCGGGAAGCGGTCGATGCCGGCGGGCACCGGGGTGTGGGTCGTGAAGACCGTGCCGGCCCGGGAGACCTCGAGGGCCTGATCGAAGGTCATGCCGGAGTTGACCGACATGAGCTCGCGGATGCGCTCCAGGCCGAGGAAGCCGGCGTGGCCCTCATTCGTGTGGAACACCTCCGGCTCGGGGCGACCGGTGATGCGGCAGTAGGCGCGCAGCGCCCGCACGCCGCCGATGCCCAGGAGCATCTCCTGCTGCAGTCGATGCTCGCCGCCGCCGCCGTACAGCCGATCGGTGACCTCGCGCTCGGCCGGGCCGTTCTCCTCGACGTCGGAGTCGAGCATCAGCAGCGGGACGCGACCCACCTGCGCCACCCAGATCCGGGCCGCGAGGAAGCGTCCGCCGGGCAGGCCCACGGCGACCTTGGCCGGTGTGCCGTCGGCCTCGCGGAGCAGCGACACCGGACTGCCGTCGGGGTCCGAGACCGGGTAGTGCTCCTGCTGCCAGCCGTCACGCGACAGGGTCTGCCGGAAGTAGCCGGCGCGGTAGAACAGGCCCAGCGCGATGATCGGGACGCCGAGATCGCTCGCGGTCTTCAGGTGGTCTCCGGCGAGGATGCCCAGGCCGCCGGAGTACTGCGGCAGGGCCGACGTGATGCCGTACTCGGGTGAGAAGTAGGCGATGCCGGCCGGGGCGTCGTCACCCAGCGACTGGAACCAGCGCGGCTGCTCGAGGTACTCGGCGAGGTCGGCGCGCGCTCGGCCCACCCAGTCCACGAAGCCCTGATCGGCCGCGAGCTCCGCGAGGCGATCCGCGGAGACCTCGCCCAGCAGGCGCACCGGGTCATGGCCGGACTCCGCCCACAGCACCGGGTCGATCGCCGCGAAGAGGTCGCGGGTCTGCGGGTGCCACGACCACCGGAGGTTGATCGCCAGGTCCTCGAGGGCCTGGAGGTTCTCGGGCAGGACAGTGCGGACGGTGAACCGTCGGATCGCTCTCACCCCGGCATGTTAGCGCTGTCATCGCCAGATTCGACGGCCCCGTCACCAAAAAGTGACGCGATCTTGCAATGCATGCAATTTCTTGCACCATCGGGCTCAACTGCCCCATCCCTCACATCCGCCCCACGCCGAGCCCCTCCGGTTGCGGTCTTGCGGTCCGCTGCCGGCCCCTGCGTGACTACGCTTCTGCAGCATGGCCCGCTCGCGCCGCTCCGCACCGGCGACCCCCGCCACTCCGACCGCTGCCCTGCCGGCTCCCCCTCCGGAGCTCAGCGGGCGCTTCCCGGTGACCGACGTGTCCCCGGCGAGCCTGGGCGGCCGGCGCCCCGCGACGGCCGCGGTGGGCGAGTGCGTACCGGTCACGGCGACGGCCTTCCGCGAGGGGCACGACGCCATGGGCGTCACGGTTCTCCTGCATCGCCCTGACGGCACTCTGGCGCAGAGCGAGCGCCTGGCCCCGGTGGGCGCGGGTCTGGACCGGTGGGCGGCCTCCGTGCGCCCGGACGACGTCGGCGACTGGTCCTTCACCCTCGAGGCGTGGGGCAGCCCGTGGGACACCTGGGCGCATCGCGCGACCATCAAGGTGCCCGCCGGCGTCGATGTCGAGCTCGAGCTCCTCGAGGGATCGCTGCTGCTCAAGCAGGCCGCTGGAGCTCTCACCGACGAGGGCGAGCAGGCCACCCTGCTCGCCGCGGCCGCGACGCTCACGTCCGATGCCCTGCCGGTGCCGGTGCGCCTGGCGGCAGCGACGGACCCGGCTGTCGAGCGGATCCTCCACGAGCACCCGCTCCGCGAGGGTGTCACCGCGAGCGGCCCATGGCCGCTGCGCGTGCAGCGTCGGCGGGCCCTGGTGGGCTCCTGGTACGAGTTCTTCCCCCGCAGCGAGGGAGCGTCGCTGACCCCGCTGCGCTCCGGCACCTTCGCCTCGGCGGCCGATCGGCTCCCCGCCGTGGCGGAGATGGGCTTCGACATCGTCTACCTGCCGCCGATCCACCCCATCGGCGAGGTCAACCGCAAGGGCCCGAACAACACCCTCACCCCGGGCCCGCAGGACCCGGGCTCGCCCTGGGCCATCGGCTCCGCCGCGGGCGGCCACGACGCGGTGCATCCGGAACTGGGGACCCTTGCCGACTTCGACGCCTTCGTCGCCCGTGCTGGCGAGCTCGGGCTCGAGGTCGCCCTCGACCTCGCCCTGCAGGCGGCTCCGGATCACCCCTGGGTCGCTCAGCACCCGGAATGGTTCACCACCCGTGCCGACGGCACCATCGCCTACGCGGAGAACCCTCCGAAGAAGTACCAGGACATCTACCCGCTGAACTTCGACAACGATCCCGAGGGTCTCTATGCCGAGGTCGAGCGCATCGTGCGGTTCTGGATGGACCGGGGCATCCGCGTGTTCCGGGTCGACAACCCGCACACCAAGCCGCTGTGGGTCTGGGACCGGCTCCTGAGCAGCGTCTACGAGACCGATCCCGATGTCCTGTTCCTGGCCGAGGCCTTCACCCGGCCGCCGATGATGAAGGCCCTCGCGCAGGTCGGCTATCAGCAGAGTTACACGTACTTCACCTGGCGCAACACGGCCGACGAGATCCGCGAGTACGCGTCCGAGCTGGCCGGGCCGGCATCGGCCTACATGCGTCCGAACTTCTTCGTCAACACGCCCGACATCCTCCCGGAGTACCTGCAGCACTCGGGGCCGGCGGGCTTCGCCATCCGGGCCACGCTGGCGGCGACCCTCTCGCCCACCTACGGCGTCTACAGCGGCTACGAGCTCTACGAGCACGTCGCAGTGCGCCCGGGCAGCGAGGAGTACCTGGACTCCGAGAAGTACCAGTACCGCCCCCGCGACTGGGACCTCGCGCGCCGGCAGGGACGCACCCTCGCGCCCTACCTGACCCAGCTCAACGCGATGCGCCGCGAGCATGCGGCACTGCAGGATCTCCGCTCCCTTCGGTTCCACCACAGCGACAACCCGCAGGTCATCGCGTACTCCAAGGCCGACCGGGGCGACGTCGTCCTCGTGGTGTGCACCCTCGATCCCGGACGTGAGCAGGAGTCGACCATCCACTGGGACCTCGAGGCTCTCGGCCTCGATCCGCGCGAGCGGTTCATCGCCCACGACCTGGTGACCGATGCCACCTGGTCTTGGGGCTCGAGCACCTACGTCCGCCTGTCACCGTGGGAGCACGTTGCCCACGTCGTCCACGCACACCGGCCCTGATCCTCAGACGAGATCGCCGACCCCAGGAGCCCTTCATGAGCCGCACCCACGATCCGCTGCCGGTCTCGGTCCTCGACCTCGACCGCCTCGTCGACGGATGGCACCACGATCCGCACTCGATCCTGGGGCCGCACCCGGGAGCTGAGCATGTGACTGTGCGGGCACTGCGGCCCGGGGCCGATGCGGTGACGCTCCTCGTCGGCGACGAGCGCATCCCGCTGGAGCACGAGCACCGGGGAGTCTGGGTCGGCACCGTTCCCGGCACTGAGGTGCCGGACTACGCCCTCGACGTCGTCTACGCGGGATCGACCGTGCCGGCGGATGACTCCTACCGATTCCTGCCGACCCTCGGTGAGGTCGACCTGCACCTCATCGGCGAGGGCCGGCATGAGCAGCTGTGGCAGGCCCTCGGCGCGCATGTGCACACCTACGACACCACCCGCGGCCCGGTCAGCGGCGTGTCCTTCGCGGTGTGGGCACCCAATGCCCAAGGCGTCCGGGTGGTCGGAGACTTCAACTACTGGGACGGCACCGCGCACCCGATGCGATCCCTGGGATCCACGGGCATCTGGGAACTGTTCATCCCCAATATCGGCG
>JAUHZW010000312.1 GCA_030425745.1 Actinomycetes bacterium | reverse complement strand
CGATCGGCAGGGGCCGGCCCATCTCGACGCCCGTCATCGGGGCCACCGGGGTGGTGATCTCCACGGGCTGCACCTGCAGAGAGTGAGTGGCCTCGTAGGCCAGCAGGGTGACCAGTTCCTCGGTCAGGAGACGAAACGTCGTGGACGACGTTTCTTCCCGGCGAAGGCGGGTGAGCTTGTGGGCCACGAGGGGGTGGTTGATGACCAGGGTGCGCATGGCAACGACCCTAGTCGTCCGGGTGCCGGGATGGTGTCGCACGTGGGACCATGTGCGCGTGAGCACTCAGGATGTCGCCGTCGACGATGTTGACCTGGCCATCGCGGCTTACCGCGAAGACGGGCGCTGGTCGGTGTCGGCGCTCGCTCCTCAGTCCGCCCTCGAGATCGACACCCTGATCGCCCGCCTGCGTCAGTTCCCCGGTGAGGGGGGCGTGTTCGGCATCGTGTCGGTCGGCGACGAGTTCTTCCTCCTGCTGCACGTCGTCGGGCAGGACGTCCGCGTGATGATCAGCGATGCCGCCGCGCTGCTCGACTGGTCCCTCGCGGAGGAAGCGGCTGACCTCATCGAACTGGAGTGGGATGAGGACGAGATCGAGGAGTTCGAGGCCGCCGGCGATGTCACCCTGTGCGAGAACTTCGGCCTCGACGGTGCCGAGCTGGTGATGATCTGCGAGGACGAGGAGATGTACCCGGACGAGCAGATCCGGGCCATCGCCAAGCGGTTGGGTTTCGCGAACGAGCTCGCCACCGCCATCCGAGGACGATGACGCCCGGCTCGTTCGATGCGCCCATGCGCCGTGCACTCCTCGAGGCCGAGGCTGCGCGGGCCGAGGGTGAGATCCCGATCGGCGCCGTCGTGCTCGACGCTGCCGGCACCGTCATCGCATCAGCGCACAACAGCCGCGAGACGAGTCACGATCCGACCGCCCACGCGGAGGTGCTGGCCCTTCGTCAGGCCGCGGAGTCCCTCGGGCGCTGGCGGCTCGACGACTGCACCCTCGTCGTCACCCTCGAGCCCTGCCCGATGTGTGCGGGGGCGACGACGATGGCGCGGGTCGGCCGGCTCGTGTTCGGTGCGTGGAACGACGAGTACGGGGCTGCCGGCTCACGGTGGGACCTCGTGCGCGACCGTCGCCTGAACCATCAGGTCGAGGTGATCTCCGGCGTGCTGGCTGACGAATGTGGTGCGATGGTGCGTGAGTTCCTCGCGACCCAGCGGGGCAGTGACGCGACGGAGGTGTCCTGAATGACGTCCATGCGGGAGAGCCCCATCCGGAGGCAGCCCTCGCGGCGCCCGTCGTGGCTGCTGCCCGTCGCGATCGTCGGCGGTGTTCTCGTCGCGGTCGTCATCGTCATCCTCGTCGTCCGGATGCTCGGCGGCTCGGAGGAGACCGAGGCCGCCGACGTCGCGCCCGAGCCGTCGTGCTCGACGCTCATGGTGGCGCCGGCCGATGAACTGCCACTGCCGAAGAAGACCAAGGTCAACGTCTACAACGCCACGGAGACCTCGGGACTGGCCTCCAAGACCGCCCGCGATCTGAAGAAGCGCGGCTTCGTCATCAAGGACGTGGCGAACGATCCGGCCGGCCTGCCGATCGAGGGCGTCGCCCGGATCCGTTACGGCCCCAAGGGTGAGAAGCGCGCGCAGCTGCTCTCCTACTACTTCCCCGGTGCGGAGCTGGTCGAACTTGAGCGGCCGGGCACGAAGATCGACGTCGCGCTGGGTGACTCCTTCACGTTCATCCCGCCTCAGCCGGACATCGATGCCGCTCTGAACGCCAAGGAGGCCGTGCTCACCGGGCCCGGATGCTTCGGTGGTTCGGCGTCCCCGTCGGCTGATGCCGACACGGAGGAGATCGTCATCGAGGACGCCCCCGAGGAGTAGGGGCTACCGCTCCTGCCGCGCGTCCGGGCGGGTGAGGATCAGCGCGATCGCGGGCAGGAACAGCCCGATGAAGACGGCCGTCGGACCCACGCGCACGGCGAAGGCGCCGAGCGCGCCTCCAGCGGCGTAGCAGACGATCGTCATGATCCCCAGGACGGCGAGGCGCCGGCCGGCGGACTCGGTCGCCCCGCGGCCAGCGAGCCACTCGATGAGCCCGCGTGCGCTGTTCAGCACCGTCGCGGTCTGGAAGGTCGGCTGGATGGGGGTGTTGGCGACCTTCGTCATGACACTGGCGAGCACGCCCAGAGCCATGCCGCCGAGGATGGAGCA
>JAUHZW010000026.1 GCA_030425745.1 Actinomycetes bacterium | reverse complement strand
TGCCCGTCGGATGAGTCTGACGGACTTCGACCCCAATCGTCCTCTCTGGGAGGCCGCTCTGGTGGAGGGGCTTCCGGACGGGGCGTCGGCGCTCATCCTGAAACTTCACCATGCGATCGCCGATGGGCAGGCCACGGTGATGATGGGGCTCAGCCTGTTCGAGTTCGGCCCGGAGCCGGACCCGAACGAGCAGCCGGCGCCGGAGCCGCCCGAGGCCGAGGATGTCGGGCTGCGCGAGGTCAGTCTGGCCAACATCAACGACACCGTGAACCGCGGCAAGGACCTCGCCGAGTCGGCCGTGCGGGAGGTCCTCGGCTTCGCCAAGGGCTCCGTGACCGATCCGATCGCAACCTGGGGCCGGGCCCTCGAGACGGTCACGTCCATCGGGCGAGTCGCCTCGGTGCCTGATGCAGCACTGTCGCCGGTGCTCGTCGGTCGCGGCACCACGTACCACTTCGCCGTCATGGACACGCCGTTCGCTGACCTGCGCTCGACCTCCAAGGAGCACGGGTTCAGCGTCAACGACGTCTTCCTCACCGCCGTGGCCGAGGGCATGGACCGGTACCACCGGCGCCACGGGGTCATGGTGGATGAGCTTCGGATCAATGTGCCGATCAGCCTGCGCGGGGACGCCGGCGACCGATCAGGTCAGGCCTCGAACGCAGTCTCGATCGCGAGGTTCCCACTGGGCATCGCCGGCCTGACCACCGTCGAGCACATGGAGCAGGCACACGGACTGGTGGAGCGATGGCGCGACGAGCCCGCCATCCGCATGGCCGACCCGCTGGCGGACATCAGCTGGGTCGTGCCCGTGCCGATGCTCGCGCAGGCGGCGCAGGCCTCCGACGTGACCACCAGCAACGTGCCTGGGCCGCCCCTGCCGCTCTACCTCGCGGGCGAGAAGGTCATCGCTGTGTATCCGCTGGTGGCGACTATCGGTGCCGCCGTCAACGTGACCATGGTGACGTACGACGGTCGGGCGTTCCTGGGCGTCTCGGCCGATGACCGCGCGGTGCAGGATCTCCCGGACCTCATGTCCGACCTCGCCGACGGTTTCGAAGCGACGACGGGTGTTCGCCCCGTCGTCCGCCCCTGACCTGTGCCCCAAGGCCATGCCGATGCCTCGTCGCTGGTGGCTGGAATTCTTCGCATTTTCCAGCCACCAGCGACGAGGCATCGGGCCTTGCGGCGCGCCGGGGGAGCGGCTGCGGCCGGCTGACGGACTCCCGCGATAGCCTTCCGAACATGTGTTCGGACGGAGGTGTCCCATGCGTGTCCTGGGCATCGATCCCGGCCTGACCCGATGCGGGGTGGCGGTGGTCGACGGTGCCCCCGGTCGCACGCTCTCAGCCGCGTTCATCGGCGTGATCCGCACCGATGCGAAAGCCCCGATCGAGGAGCGCCTCACCCGCGTCCACACTGAGCTCACGGACCTCGCGGACACCTACGCCCCCGATGCCATCGCGATCGAGCGGGTGTTCAGCCAGCACAACGTGCGCACCGCGATGGGCACGGCCCAGGCGGCAGCGATGGGTCTGCTGCTCGCGGGGAGTCGTGGCCTGCCGGTGGCCCTGCACACGCCGACGGAGGTGAAGGCCGCCATCACGGGCAGCGGGCGTGCCGACAAGGCCCAGGTCACCTCCATGGTCACCCGACTGCTCAAGCTGGAGGCCGCCCCGAAGCCCGCCGATGCCGCCGATGCCGTGGCCATCGCGATCTGCCACGTGTGGCGGGGTGCGGGCCAGCGGCGACTCGCGGAGGCCCTGGCGGCGAGCCGATGATCTCCTTCGTCCGCGGCACCGTCGTCCACGCCGCTGTCGACTCGCTCGTCATCGACCTCGGGTCGGTGGGCGTCCGCGTCCAGTGCACGCCGTCAGCGGCGGCCGCGGTGCGCGTGGGGGAGCACACCGAGCTGCTGACCACCATGGTGGTCCGCGAGGACGGCTGGACGCTGTACGGCTTCCCTGAGGCCGACGAGCGCGACACCTTCGAGAAGGTGCAGACCGTGAGCGGGATCGGCCCGCGCATCGCCCTCGCCCTGCTGGGAACGTTGTCGCCCGACGACCTGCGCCGCGCCGTCGCCCAGTCCGACGAGGCGGCCCTGACGAAGGTGCCGGGCATCGGACGCAAGGGGGCCCAGCGCCTGATCCTCGAGCTCACCGATCGGCTGGGAGCTCCGACGGGCACCGGATCAGCGCCCTCAGCCATGTCGCGATCGTCCGCCTGGCCCGAGGCCGTGTCCGCTGGTCTGGTGTCCCTGGGCTGGTCCGCCAAGGATGCGGAGGGCGCGATCGCCGGCCTGGATCCGCAGCTCGTCTCCGAGGCTGACGCCCAGGGGGCCGATGCCGACATCGCCGCGCTGCTCAAGGCGGCCCTGCGCGGGCTGAGCCGCTCATGACCATGGAACCCGGCCCCGACCCCGAGGACGCCGCCCTCGAAGGCGCCCTGCGGCCCACGACGCTCGGTGAGTTCGTGGGGCAGGAGCGGGTGAAGTCCCAGTTGGGACTGGTGCTCGAGGCGGCCGGTCGGCGCGGGCGGCCCGCTGACCACGTCCTCCTGAGCGGGCCGCCCGGGCTGGGCAAGACGACCCTCGCGGGCATCATCGCGGCGGAGATGGGCGCGCCTCTGCGCATGACGGCCGGTCCGGCGCTGCAGCACGCCGGCGATCTCGCGGCCGTGCTGTCGAGCCTGCAGCCCGGCGAGGTGTTGTTCGTCGATGAGATCCACCGCACGGCGCGTGCGGCCGAGGAGCTGCTCTACGTCGCGATGGAGGACTTCCGGGTCGATGTCGTGGTCGGCAAGGGCCCGGGTGCCACCGCCATCCCGTTGGAGATCGAGCCGTTCACCCTCGTCGGTGCGACCACCCGCGCGGGCCTGCTGCCCAGTCCGCTGCGCGACCGCTTCGGCTTCACGGCCCATCTGGACTTCTACGACAGCGGTGATCTGGAGGTCATCATCAGCAGGTCCGCGGACCTGCTCGGGGTGCCGGTGGACTCCGCCGGCGTGGCGGAGATCGCCGGCCGGTGCCGAGGCACGCCGCGCATCGCCAATCGCCTGCTGCGCCGGGTCCGGGACTGGGCGCAGGTGCATGGCGACGGCGTCGTCACCCGCGGCTCCGCCCGCGAGGCGCTGGCCCTCTATGAGGTCGACACCCTCGGCCTCGACCGCCTCGACCAGTCGGTGCTCGACGTCCTCGTGCACCGGTTCGCCGGTGGCCCGGTCGGGCTGTCCACGCTGGCGGTGGCCGTGGGCGAGGAGCCCGAGACCATCGAGACGGTGTCCGAACCCTTCCTCGTCCGCACCGGGATGATCCTCCGCACCCCTCGGGGCCGTGTCGCCACGGCTCTGGCATGGCAGCACCTCGGGGCGGCACCACCGGACGACGATCCGGACCAGCAGGCGCTCGACCTGTCCTAGAGGTCCTCAGGTAGCCTCATCGGACGCCGTACGGCGTGCAACCCCGGAGGTGCCCATGGATCCATTCAGCCTGCTCCTGATCGTCGCTGCCGCAGCGGCCTTCTACTTCCTCATCATCCGACCCAACAAGCAGCGTCAGGCCCAGCAGCGGCAGCTCATCGAGTCCCTGCAGCCCGGCGTCGAGGTCATGACCACGGCCGGCATCTACGGCACGGTGGCCGTCGTCACGGAGGAGGAGCTGAGCCTGGAGATCTCTCCGGGTGTCTTCATCCGGATCCTGCCGGCTGCGGTCGCTCGCGTCATCCAGCCGGCTGAGGTTGAGGAGCCGGATACGGCGGACGAGGACTAGTCCCCCCTAGACTGTGCCGGCCGATCCCTGATTCACCCCTCGAAGGAGCACTGTGGCGCCCCAGCCCACCAGCAAGCCGGTTCGGCTGCTCGTCGCCCTTGGCGTACTCATCGTCGGCCTCGCGGTCTGGGCCTTCTGGCCGGGCACCGATTCCAGCGTGCGTCTCGGACTCGACCTCCAGGGCGGCACCCAGGTCATCCTGAAGCCCACCCCCGTCACCGAGGGTGCGGAGATCACTGACGAGCAGCTCGAGCAGACCGTCTCCATCATCCGGCAGCGCGTGGACGGCCTCGGCGTCGCCGAGGCCGAGGTCACCACGCAGGGCTCGGGCGACGGAGCGGTGATCGTGGTGTCCGTTCCCGGGGTGAACCAGGATCGCGTGGTCGATCTGGTGCAGCGCACCGCCCTGCTGGACTTCCGGCCGGTCTGGGGCATCTACGCCCCCACGCCGGCCACTGCGGCCGAGGAGACCGCCGCCCCGGACGCGTCGGCATCGCCGGAGGCCAGCACCGAGGACGGTGCCGAGGATGCGGCGTCGGAGGAAGCCCCGGCCGATGAGCCGACGCCCTCGCCCGAGGCGACCGCCTCGGCAGCCGCAGAGGGTGAGGCGGCTCCGCTGGTGCAGGCGGACGACAACACCCCCGAGTTCCAGGAGCAGGTCGCGGCGCTGGACTGCACCGACCCGCTGAACTACCGGGGTGGACGCCCGGATGACCCGGAGAAGTGGCTCGGCACGTGTGACACGACCGGCACGGCCAAGTACAACCTGCAGCCCGCTTTCATCAAGGGCACCAACGTCACGAATGCCAACGCCGTGCTCCCGCAGAACGGCGTGGGCTGGGTCGTCTCGCTCGAGTTCGACGGTGAGGGAGCCTCGGCCCTGGCCGATGCCTCGACCGAGCTGAGCGCGCTCCCGGAGTGCGGCACCGGCGCCAGCCCCTGCAACGCGTTCGCCATCGTTCTCGACGGTGTGGTCACCTCGGCACCCCGCTTCAACGAGCCGATCCTCGGCGGATCCGCCCAGATCGAGGGCAACTTCACCGCGCAGGAGGCACGCGACCTCGCGAACGTGCTGAAGTACGGCGCGCTTCCGGTGACCTTGGAGCCGGTCGACATCACCACGGTGTCGCCCACGGTCGGCAACGACCAGCTCCGCGCCGGCATCATCGCCGGTCTCCTCGGCCTTCTCCTGGTCGCGATCTACCTGATCGTGTATTACCGGGCGCTCGGCATCGTGGCGGTCCTCTCGCTGGCGATCGCGGCCGCGGTGCTGTACCTGACCTTCATCGTTCTGAGCAAAGCGATCGGCCTCACCCTGACTCTCGCCGGCGTCGCCGGGGCCATCGTCGCGATCGGCATCACGGCCGACTCCTTCATCGTCTACTTCGAGCGCATCCGTGACGAGATCCGGGAGGGCCGCACCCTGCGACAGGCCTGCGACTCCGGCTGGATCCGCGCCCGACGCACCCTGCTGGCGGCGGACTTCGTGTCCCTGCTGGCGGCGGTGGTGCTGTACTTCCTCTCCGTCGGCAGCGTGCGTGGATTCGCCTTCGTCCTCGGCCTCACGACCCTCATCGACGTCCTCATCGCGTTCTGGTTCACCCACCCGCTGGTGGTCATCATGGGCCGCTGGTCGTGGATGCAACGCGGCTCGAAGCTCACGGGGCTGGATTCCGGCCGGTTGGGCGGCGCCTCCCTGACCGGTGCCGTCTCGAAGAGGTCCAGACGCGGATCGTCGACCAAGGAGGTGTCCGCATGAGCAGGCTCGGAGGACTCGGACACAAGCTCTACGCGGGTGAGGTCTCCTACGACTTCGTCGGACGTCGCCGCACCTGGTACATCATCTCGGCGGTCATCCTGCTGGTGGCCATCGGTGCGCTGGTGTTCCGTGGACTCAACTTCGGCATCGAGTTCCGTGGTGGCGCCGACTTCTCCCTGCCCAACGCGACCTGCTCCGTCGAGGACGCCCGATCGACGGCAGAGGAGGCCACCGGCGCGCAGGTCATCGTCACCGAGACCGCCAGCGGCACCGTGCGGGTGCAGACCGAGGAGCTCACTCCCGCCCAGAGCTCGGATGTCGCCGGCATCCTCGCCGACGCGTGTGGCATCCCCAAGGATGAGGTCAAGGCCCAGGTGGTCGGGCCGACCTGGGGCGCGGAGATCTCCGGGAAGGCGCTGCAGGGCCTGGTCATCTTCCTGCTGCTCGTGACGATCTTCCTGTCGATCTACTTCGAATGGCGTATGGCACTCGGTGCGCTCGTCGCCCTCGCCCATGACCTCGTCATCACGGTGGGCATCTACGCCCTGACCGGGCTAGAGGTCACTCCCGCCACGGTGATCGGCCTGCTGACCATCCTCGGCTACTCGCTGTACGACACCGTGGTGGTGTTCGACAAGGTCAAGGAGAACACCCGAGGCATCACCGGGCAGTCGGTGATGACGTTCGGCGAGGCGGCCAACCTGGCGATCAACCAGATGCTCGTCCGGTCCATCAACACCTCTGTGGTGGCACTGCTTCCCGTCGTGGCGATCATCGTCGTCGGCGCCGGGCTCCTCGGAGCGGGAACTCTGCTCGACCTCGCTGTCGTCCTCGCGATCGGCATGGCTGCCGGTACGTATTCGTCGATCTTCATCGCGACGCCCTTCCTGGTCACCCTCAAGGAGCGGTCGCCGGAGATCAAGGCCCTGCAGGCACGCGTCCTTGCCCGACGCAAGCAGGGCCGAGTGCCCACCGGCGCCCCCACGGCGGCCGGTGCGGCGGCGGACAGCGAGGAGCCAGATGGCTCCTCAGCGCCGGTGTCCATCGACCCGAGCGCTGCCGGCTCGGCACCCCGCAACCAGCCGAGGCGACGACCGCGTTCCCGTCGGAAGTAGCCGCCCGACGCGGGCGATCACCGAGGTGTCGCTGCGGGGCACCGTAGACTGGTGACACCCCGCGACGGCGGGGCCGGGTGCCCGTCACCCGGGGCGGATCGTCGGGAGGCCCATTGGCCAAGGAGGAGCCCCTCGCAGCGGAGTCGCAGACTGCGGCCCCGGCGATCGTGGCGCCCGACTCCAGCGGCCTGCGCAGCCGCTTCGCGCGACTCGCCGGATCCCGGCAGGGGCGACCCGAGCTCGAGCCTCTCCTCCGCACTCTCCGCAAGTACCACCCGAAGGCGGACACCCGCACGGTGGAGCGTGCCTACGACATGGCCGCGTACCTGCACCGTGACCAGACCCGACGCTCGGGCGAGCCGTACATCACCCACCCGCTGGCGGTCGCCACGATCCTCGCCGACCTGGGCATGACGGACTCCACCCTCTCGGCCGCCCTCCTGCATGACACGGTCGAGGACTGCGGCTATGCGCTCGATGCCCTGCGAGAGGACTTCGGTGACGAGATCGCCCAACTCGTGGACGGCGTCACCAAGCTCGACAACGTCCGCTACGGCGAGGCGTCGGCCGCGGAGACTGTGCGCAAGATGGTCGTGGCCATGGCGCGCGACATCCGGGTGCTGGTGATCAAACTCGCCGATCGACTGCACAACATGCGCACCCTGCGGTACATGTCCGAGGCCAAGCAGCAGGTCAAGGCGCGCGAGACGCTTGAGATCTATGCCCCGCTGGCCCATCGGCTGGGGATGAACGCCATCAAGTGGGAGCTGGAGGACCTGTCCTTCGCGACCCTGTATCCCAAGATGTACGACGAGATCGTTCGCCTGGTGGGCCAGCGTGCGCCGTCCCGCGACCAGTACCTCACCCGCACGATCAACCAGATCGAGGCGGATCTGAAGGGGGCGAAGGTCAAGGCCACGGTCACCGGTCGTCCCAAGCACTACTACTCCGTGTACCAGAAGATGATCGTCCGCGGCCGTGACTTCGCGGACATCTACGACCTCGTCGGGGTGCGGATCCTCGTCGATTCGGTGCGTGACTGCTACGCGGCCCTGGGCATCGTGCACTCGAAGTGGAGCCCGGTGCCCGGGCGCTTCAAGGACTTCATCGCGATGCCGAAGTTCAACATGTACCAGTCGTTGCACACGACGGTCATCGGGCCGGACGGCAAGCCAGTGGAACTGCAGATCCGCACCCATGACATGCACCGTGCCGCCGAGTACGGCGTCGCCGCGCACTGGCGCTACAAGCAGGGTTCTCCGTCCAAGGGCGGCCCGGATGACTTCGCATGGCTGCGGCAGCTGGTGGAGTGGCAGCGCGAGACCGAGGACCCGGGGGAGTTCCTGGACTCCCTGCGCTACGACCTTGGCTCGTCGGAGGTCTTCGTCTTCACCCCCAAGGGTGATGTCGTCGCCCTGGCGTCGGCATCGACGCCCGTCGACTTCGCGTACTCGGTGCACACCGAGGTGGGCCACCGCTGCGTCGGTGCCCGGGTCAACGGCAAGCTCGTGGCCCTGGACTCGACCCTGGAGAACGGCGATGTGGTCGAGATCTTCACCTCGAAGGCCGAGGGTGCCGGTCCGAGCCGTGACTGGCTGGAGTTCGTGCAGTCGGGCCGGGCGCGTTCGAAGATCAAGGCCTGGTTCACCAAGGAGCGTCGCGAGGAGGCGGTCGAACACGGCAAGGACCTGATCGTCCGGGCCATGCGCAAACAGGGACTGCCCCTCCAGCGCATGATGACCAACCAGGCCCTGAGTGTCATCGCCGTGGACCTTCATCAGCAGGACATCTCCGCTCTGTACGCCTCCGTCGGCGAGGGGCGCATCTCCGCGGAGACGATCGTCAAGCGTCTGGTCGATTCCGCCGGCGGCGTGGATGGCGCAGCGGATGACGTCGCCGAGACGGTGAGCCCGAGCTCGGTGCAGCGGCGTTCGCGCACGAGCGGTGATGTCGGTGTGGTGGTCAAGGGTGTCGACGACATCTGGGTCAAGCTCGCGAAGTGCTGCACCCCGGTGCCCGGCGACGACATCGTCGGCTTCGTCACGCGTGGTGCGGGGGTCTCGGTGCACCGGGCCGACTGCGTGAACGTGCCGGGCCTGCGGGCCGAACCCGAGCGCCTGATGGAGGTGGAGTGGGCGCCCACGGCCAACAGCGTCTATCTGGTCAACATCCAGGTCGAGGCGCTCGACCGGGCCCGCCTGCTGTCGGACGTCACCCGGGCCCTCTCGGACACGCACGTCAACATCCTCAGCGCCGCGGTCACCACGAGTCGCGATCGCATCGCGATGTCACGGTTCACCTTCGAGATGGCCGACCCCAAGCACCTTGGCTCGGTCTTGAAGGCCGTGCGCCAGGTCGAGGGCGTGTACGACGCCTACCGCGTCTGACATCCCACCGCGTCTGAACCCCAACAAGGCCCCGGCATCAGGGAGTTGAGCAGGGCTACTTGCCCATGAGCGCCTTGGTCGAGGCAATCTGCTGCTCGAGGTCGGCCGCAGCCTTGGCATCCCCGCGGGCCGCGGCAGCATCACGCTTGGCCTCGAGTCGCTGGAGCGCCTCGGTGAACGCGTCCGTGGCCACGGTGCCGGTGGACGCCTTCCAGGCGGCGTCCTCCTGTGACCGCACGGCATCCTCGACCTTCTTCAGTCGCCCTTCCAGTCGCGAGCGCTCGCTGCGTGGCACGTCGCCGGCAGAGTCCCAGCGGGACTGGATGCTGCGCAGTGCCTTCTTCGCGGGGCCGAGCTCAGTGATGGGCAGCAGGGCCTCGGCCTCGACGACAAGCGCCTCCTTGACCGCGACGTTGGGTCGCAGCGCCTCCTCAGCGGCCTCCTGCTCGGCGTTGCGGGCGGCGTAGAAGGCATCCTGGGCCGCCTTGAAGCGCTTCCAGAGCTTCTCCTCATCCGAACGGGAGGCGCGCGGCATGCGCTTCCAGTCCTCGAGGAGGTCGCGCAGCTGCTTCGACGTGCGCTGCCAGTCGGTCGAGGTGGACAGTGCCTCGGCGCGGGCGATGAGTTCGCGCTTCTGGCCGACGATTTCCTTGCGCTGGGAATCCAGTTCGCTGAAGTGCTGACGTCGCCGCTTGTCGAAGGCAGTGCGGGAGGAGCTGATGCGCTTCCAGAGCTCCTGCTCCGCCGAACGGTCGCCCCGAGGGAGGACCTTCCACTCCTCGACGATGGCCGCATAGCGCTCCGTCGTGGCCTTCCACGAGGTGGAACCGCTGAGGGACTCCGCCTCCTCCGCCAGCGTCCGGCGTTGCGCCAGCACAGCCTCCCGCTCAGCGGCACGCCGCTCCTTGGCCTGCTCGCGGGCCACGCCGGCTGCGGTGGCGAGGGCTTCGCACTTGGCTGTGAGCGCCACGATGTCACCGACGAAGGAGCGCGCCTCGATGGCCTCGCGCACCTTGGCCACCACGGCATCGGCCTGCTCGCCGGACGCCTTGCCGTCCGCGAGGCGAGTGGTGATGAGGTCGACCTCGACGACGAGGTCGTCGTACTTGCGGCCGAAGAACGCCAGCCCCTCGGCCGGCTCTCCTGCGGCCCACTGGCCGACGACCACTTCGCCGTCAGGCGTGCGCAGGTAGACATTGCCCTCGGCGTCGACGCGACCGAACTCGTTGGGGTCGCTGGCCGGGGGAGCGGGCGGTGTCACCGGTGTGGGTGCACCTGCCAGCGATGTCGGGGTCGGCGGTCGCAGTGCCGCTGGTGTGGGCACAGCATCGTCGGCCATTGTGGTCCTGCTTTCGTCGAGGTCGTCGTCATGCCCGCTCCTGTGCGGAACGTGCACTACACCCTAACGGGGCGACGGGGGCGGTCCACGTCACGAACGCTGGACTGTTGCCGTTTCGATAACCATGGGCTGTCGTGGCGCGCCATCCCCGGAGCCGTCGGCGGTCCCGACCGAAGCCACCTCCTGCACCATGTCCAGCCCTGAGGTGACGGTGCCCCAGATCGTGTAGTCGCCTGGAAGCGTCGTGTCCTCATAGACGATGAAGAACTGGGAGCCAGCCGTGCCGGGCCCGGCATTGGCCATCGCGACCGTGCCCGCCGGGTAGTTGGCCGTGCCGTCGGCGGGGAGGTTCTCGTCAGGCACCGTGTATCCGGGGCCGCCCGTGCCGTTGCCTGCCGGGTCTCCGCACTGGAGCACATAGATGCCGGCGGTGGTCAGTCGGTGGCACTGGGTCGCGTCGTAGAAGCCGGACTCCGCGAGGAAGGTCTCACTGGCGACCGTCTCGGGGGCGGCCGGATCGAGCTCGATCACGATGTCCCCACAGGTGGTCGTGAGGGTGATGCTGCTGGCCGCCTCGACATCGCCCGGCTCGTCGTAGGAGACGGTGTCGGCACGGGGCTCCACCTCCGGCCCGCAGTCGAGGACGGACGGCTCCTCGATGGGCTCGGCACCGCTGTCGGCGTCCGCTTCCTCGGTGGGGTCGCCCACAGCGTCGGCCACGGCCTCCACGGCAGTCTCCGGCGGGGCCTCGGCCACGGTGGCGTCATTGCTGGAGGTCACGCTGATCACGGCATAGGCGAGGCCACCGAGGACGAGCACCGCGACGACGACGATCGCCGTGATGCGCTGGTTGCGGCGCCGGCGGTCCTCGCTCTCTGCGCGGCGGGCCTGCTGCCGCTCGTACTTGGCGCGTGCCAGTTGACGCTGACGCTTGCTGCCCGACATTCGGACCCCTGACTGTCTGATCGACTCCCGATGGTTGTCCGGGAGTCTACGTCCAGTGCGCCCGGCCCCGAGATCTCCGTCCCGCGGTCTTGGTGTCGAATCGTCCTGCACCCGGCCGGATGAACACACGTCGCATGCGGCGAAGGGGGCAGAGTCAGCCTCGGTAGGCTGAAGCGTCTCGGGCGCGGCCGTCACAATGCGGCCGACCCTGCTCGAACTGGTGACGATGGAAGGGTGTCGCGTGCTGATCGCCGGGTTCCCCGCGGGCTCGTGGGCCACCAACTGCTTCGTCATGGCCGCCGGTCCCGGCGAGCCGTGTCTCATCGTGGATCCCGGACAGGACTCCATCGAGGGCGTGCAGGAACTCCTGCGCGAGCACCGGCTGCTTCCCGCCGCAGTGCTGCTCACCCACGGGCACATCGACCACGTGTGGTCCGTCGCCCCGCTCACCGCCGAGTTCGAGGTCCCGGCCCTCATCCATGGCGATGACCGCTACCGGCTGGAGGATCCCGCGGGGAGCTCCTTCTCAGCGGCGCGAGACCAACTGCTCGCCATGACCAAGAACTCCCTCGAACTCACCGAGCCCACTGATGTCCGGCTGTTCTCGGATGGTGACACCCTCGACATCGCCGGCGTCCCCCTGACCGTGCGCCACGCGCCGGGTCACACCGAGGGATCGTCGGTCTTCCTGACCGACGAGGTCATGGTGAGCGGCGATCTGCTGTTCGCCGGGTCGATCGGACGCACGGATCTGCCCGGCGGTGATCACGGGGCCATGATCGAGTCGCTGCGCCGGGTGGTCCTGCCGGCCGACGACGACCTCGTGGTGCTTCCCGGGCACGGTCCGCAGACCACGATCGGGCAGGAGAGGGCCACCAACCCGTTCCTTCGCCCACTGCTCGATGGCGACGATGCTCCAGCGAATCCGCGGGGGCTGTGACATGGCGCGCGTGCAGAAGCTGTCGGGCTTCCCGGAGTGGCTCCCGGACGGTCAGGTCGTGCAGCAGCTGGTCGAGGACACCGCCCGTCGCGTCTTCGAGCTGCACGGGTTCAGCGGCATCGAGACCCGTGCCGTCGAGCCGTTGGAGCAGATGCTGCGCAAGGGCGAGATCGACAAGGAGGTCTACGTCCTGCGACGCCTGCAGGCCGAGGGCGAGGATCCGGATGCCGGTCTGGGCCTGCACTTCGACCTCACCGTCCCGTTCGCGCGATACGTCCTCGAGCACGCCGGTCATCTGGACTTCCCCTTCAAGCGCTATCAGATCCAGAAGGTCTGGCGTGGTGAACGGCCGCAGGAGGGACGCTTCCGAGAGTTCACGCAGGCTGACATCGACGTGGTGGGCCGCGATGTCCTGTCGTTCCACCACGAGGTCGAGATGGCCGTGGTGATGTCGGCACTCCTCGCTGAACTGCCCATTCCGGCCGCCGTGATCCAGGTGAACAACCGCAAACTGGCCGAGGGCTTCTACCGCGGCGTCGGTGCGTCGGACACCGCCGCGGTGCTCCGCGTCATCGACAAGCTGGACAAGGTCGGAGCCGAGGTCGTGCTCCGCCTCCTGGTCGAGGAGGCCGGGCTGACCCCCGAGGGGGCGCAGAGGTGCCTTGACCTCGCCCAGATCCGCACCCCCGACTCCTCGTTCGCCGCTGAGGTCCGGGCACTGGGCGTCGCGGACGAGCTGCTGGACGAGGGCATCGATGAGTTGGCAGCGGTGGTCGACGGGGTCAATGCCCGACGCCCTGGTGCGGTGGTGGCCGATCTGCGCATCGCCCGAGGGCTGGACTACTACACGGGCACCGTGTACGAGACCCAGCTGCTGGGCTACGAGTCGGTGGGCTCGATCGCGTCGGGAGGTCGCTACGACTCGCTGGCGAGCGACGGCCGACAGACCTTCCCCGGCGTGGGGATCTCCCTCGGCGTGACCCGGCTGGTGTCGATCCTGCTCGGGCGAGGTCTGGTGGAGGTCAGCCGTCCGGTGCCGTCCGCGGTCCTCGTCGCGGTGGTCGATGAGGACGCCCGACCGGCCAGCGAGCAGGTCGCGGCCGATCTGCGCTCCCGAGGCATCGCGTGCGAGGTCGCCCCGAAGGCGGACAAGTTCGGCAAGCAGATCAAGTACGCCGACCGTCGTGGCATCCCGTTCGTGTGGTTCCCAGATCCCGCCGGCGACAGCGTCAAGGACATCCGCTCCGGCGAGCAGGTACCGTCCGATGCTGCGTCCTGGGCACCGCCGACCGAGGACCGTCACCCGACCGTTCGACCCGTCTCACCCGACACCAGCCAGGAGGCACGTCCGTGATCCGATCCCACACCGCCGGCTCGCTCCGCGCCTCGGATGCCGGGCAGCAGGTGACCCTCGCCGGCTGGGTGGCCACCCGTCGCGACCACGGAGGCGTGGCCTTCCTCGATCTGCGCGATGCCAGCGGCGTCGTCCAGGTCGTCGTGCGCGATGCTGATGTCGCCCATGGGCTCCGGGACGAGTACTGCATCAAGGTGACCGGCACGGTCGAACTCCGGCCGGAGGGCAATGAGAACCCCGAGCTGCCCACGGGGGCCATCGAGGTGATGGCCGACGATCTGGAGATCCTCTCCACCGCGGCACCGCTGCCGTTCCCGATCGACGATCGGATCAACGTCGGCGAGGAGGTGCGGCTGCGCCACCGGTACCTCGACCTGCGCCGCAAGACCGCCGGCGACGCGATCCGCATGCGCTCCAAGGTGAACCAGGTCTGCCGCGACGTCCTCCTCGGGCAGGACTTCCTCGAGATCGAGACGCCCACCCTGACGCGCTCCACACCCGAGGGGGCGCGCGACTTCCTCGTCCCGGTCCGCCTCCAGCCCGGTCACTGGTACGCCCTGCCGCAGTCACCGCAGCTGTTCAAGCAGCTGCTGATGGTCGCCGGGATGGAGCGCTACTTCCAGATCGCCCGCTGCTACCGCGATGAGGACTTCCGCGGCGACCGTCAGCCGGAGTTCACCCAGCTGGACATCGAGATGTCGTTCGTCGAGCAGGACGACGTCATCGCCGTGGGCGAGGCGGTCGTCCGAGCGCTGTGGAAGGAGGTGCTCGACTACGACATCGGTGATGTGCCGCACATGCCCTACTGGGAGGCCATGCGGCGATTCGGCAGCGACAAGCCGGACCTGCGCTTCGGCCTTGAGCTCGTCGAGCTCACCGACTACTTCGCGGACACCCCGTTCCGGGTGTTCCAGGCCGAGTACGTCGGCGCCGTGGTGATGCCGGGTGGTGCCGACCAGCCGCGTCGGCAGTTCGACGCCTGGCAGGAGTGGGCCAAGCAGCGCGGTGCCCGTGGTCTGGCCTACGTCACCGTGGGCGAGGACGGCACGCTGGGCGGCCCGGTGGCCAAGAACCTGAGCGACGCCGAGCGCGAAGGCCTGGTGGCAGCCGTCGGGGCCGACGCCGGCGATGCGGTGTTCTTCGCCGCCGGTCGCGCGAGCGACGCACGGGCCCTCCTCGGCGCCGCACGGCTGGAGATCGGCGAGCGGCTCGGGCTCATCGACGAGTCCTCGTGGTCCTTCGTCTGGGTGGTCGATGCCCCCATGTTCGAGGAGATCGTCGAGGACGGAGTCGCCCAGGGCTGGACGGCGGTCCACCACCCGTTCACGTCTCCCACGAACGAGTGGATCGACCGTTTCGAGGAGTCGCCGGGTGAAGCACTCGCGTGGGCGTACG
>JAUHZW010000025.1 GCA_030425745.1 Actinomycetes bacterium | reverse complement strand
TCGATGGCCACCGAGATAACGGGCTCGGGGAAGGTCATCGACTCCAGCACGACCGGGTTGGACGCATCGCACAGGGTGTCGCCGGTAGTGGTGTCCTTCAGGCCCATGACGGCGACGATGTCTCCGGCACCGGTCGACTCGATCTCCTCACGCTTGTTCGCGTGCATCCGGTAGATCTTGCCGATGCGCTCCTTGCGGTCCTTGACGCTGTTCAGCACCTGCGTGCCGACGTTCACCTTGCCCGAGTAGACCCGGATGTAGGTGAGCTTGCCGAGGTGCGGATCGGTCATGATCTTGAAGGCGAGGGCGGAGAAGGGCTCGGACTCGCTCGGAGCGCGCTCGATGACCTCTTCCTCGTTGCCCATCTTGTGGCCCTCGATCGCCTGGACGTCCAGCGGCGACGGCAGGTAGGCGACGACGGCGTCGAGCATGGGCTGGACGCCCTTGTTCTTGAACGCCGTGCCGGTCAGGACCGGGGTGATCTTGTCGGCGAGGGTCGCGCGGCGGATGCCGGCCTGGATCTCCTCGACGGAGAGATCCTCGCCCTCGAGGAACTTCTCCATGATCTCGTCGTCGGCCTCGGCCAGCGTCTCGAGCAGCTGCTCGCGGTACTGGGCGGCCTTCTCGGCGAGATCGGCGGGGATCTCCTCGATGGCGTAGTCCTCGCCCTTGACGGTCTCGCCGCGCCAGGTGAGGGCGCGCATGCCGACGAGGTCGACGACGCCGATGAAGTCGGCCTCGTTGCCGATGGGCAGCTGTACGACGAGCGGGGTGGCGCCGAGGCGCTCCACGATCATGTCGACGCAGCGGTAGAAGTCAGCGCCCGTTCGGTCGAGCTTGTTGACGAAGCAGATGCGCGGGACGTTGTAGCGGTCGGCCTGACGCCACACCGTCTCGGACTGGGGCTCGACACCCGCGACACCGTCGAACACGGTGACGGCGCCGTCGAGGACGCGCAGCGAGCGCTCGACCTCGACGGTGAAGTCCACGTGACCGGGGGTGTCGATGATGTTGATCGTGTGGTTCTTCCACTCGCAGGTGGTCGCAGCGGACGTGATCGTGATGCCACGCTCCTGCTCCTGCTCCATCCAGTCCATGGTGGCCGCGCCCTCATGGACCTCACCGATCTTGTAGTTGATGCCCGTGTAGAACAGGATCCGCTCGGTGGTCGTGGTCTTGCCCGCGTCGATGTGGGCCATGATCCCGATGTTGCGGACCTTGGCCAGATCGAGGCTGGTCTGAGTAGACACGCTGCGTTCTCCGTCAGTTCGTAGTGAGGTAGGGGGTTCCGACTACCAGCGGTAGTGGGCGAAGGCCTTGTTGGACTCGGCCATCTTGTGGGTGTCCTCGCGCTTCTTCACCGCGGCACCGAGGCCGTTGGAGGCGTCGAGGATCTCGTTCATGAGGCGCTCGGTCATGGTCTTCTCGCGGCGCTGCCGGGAGTAGCCGATGAGCCAGCGGAGGGCCAGCGTGGTGCTGCGACCGGGCTTGACCTCGACCGGGACCTGGTAAGTCGCACCGCCGACGCGGCGGGAGCGGACTTCGAGGGTCGGGCGGACGTTGTCCAGTGCGCGCTTGAGCGTCTGGACCGGATCGGTGCCGGTCTTCTCACGGCAGCCCTCGAGGGCGCCGTAGACGATGCGCTCAGCCGTGGAGCGCTTGCCGTCGAGCAGCACCTTGTTGACGAGCTGGGTGACGATCGGAGCGCCGTAGACGGGATCGTTGACGATCGGCCGCTTGGTAGCGGGGCCCTTGCGAGGCATTAGCCCTTCTCCTTCTTCGCGCCGTAGCGGGAACGTGCCTGCTTGCGGTTCTTGACGCCCTGGGTGTCGAGCGCACCGCGGATGACCTTGTAGCGGACGCCCGGCAGGTCGCGGACGCGGCCGCCGCGGACGAGGACGATCGAGTGCTCCTGGAGGTTGTGACCCACACCGGGGATGTAGGCGGTGACCTCGATGCCGGAGCTCAGGCGCACACGGGCGACCTTGCGAAGCGCCGAGTTCGGCTTCTTCGGGGTGGTCGTGTACACGCGCGTGCAGACGCCGCGTCGCTGCGGGCTGCCCTTGAGGGCCGGAGCCTTGTTCTTGGACACCTTGTCCTGCCGACCCTTGCGGACCAGCTGCTGGATGGTTGGCACTGTTGCCGTCCTGCCTTCTCGTCGAGTTGCTCGTGCGTCGTACGGGGTGGTGCTCGGTCCTGCGTGTCCCGACCCACGCGGTCGGGCGTGTCGTGCGGCCGCCCGTGCCGTACGACATCCAGATCGTGGATGGTTCCCGGGCGCCGACCAGCACGGTCGAGCGCCGGTGCGCAGCTCACGGGGAAGTAGCGCACTTCAGGATGCACCCGACATCGCCGGGCACGAGGGGCAAGATTACCCACACGCCTTCGCGCGAGTCAAAACGGGGTCCAGAACAGCCCGATGCCTCGTCGCTGGTGGTCGGAATTCCTCAGGAATTCACGCCACCAGCGACGAGGCATCGGCAATAGGCAGGGTCAGGGGGTCTGCCCCAGAGGATCGGCGCCGTACCGGTTCGGGCCGGCGGTGCCCCGCTGGACGTAGAAGACGATGAGGATGATCGCACCGATGCAGCACACGAGGGCCAGCAGCGTGCCCCAGAGCCACCACCAGCCGGTGCGGCCGGTGTCGTGGAGGCGCCGCACCTGAACCGCGATCCCCGGGATGATCACGGCCAGGGCGAACAGCGTGGTGAGCACGCCGACGCCCTGGTCTGCCAGGGGGACTACCTGGTCACCGATCATGACGTCCGTCGTGGAGGCACCGAGGCGCAGGCCCAGGAGGGAGTCCAGGATGTTGGTGACGACGCCGACGATCACGACGAAGAGCACCCACCACCAGTACTGCGAGCGCTGGGCGCGACCGGAGAAGTCCGCGTAGTGCGTGAAGTTGTGCTTGATCGCCTCGCCGAAACCCATGAGTCCCTCCTCAGCCCGCACCACGGTGGGCGGGCGACCTGAGCGTAGCGGTCAGCGGTCCGCCGAACAGCCCGATGCCTCGTCGCTCGTGGTCGGAATTCCTCAGGAATTCACGCCACGAGCGACGAGGCATCGGCAATAGGCGGGGTCAGGAACCGGCGACGGCCGCCAGCAGGACGACGAACCCGCCGATCACGAGCAGGGCGGCCCAGAAGCCGATGTTGATCCAGGAGACGATCTTCGCGGCCGTCACCAGCCCGGCGCCCTGGACCCGGCCCTGACCCGCGGCGATCTCCCGCTGGGCGGACTGGGCGAGGACGAGCGCCACGATCGCGGGCACGATCGGGCAGATCGCCCACGAGGCGATGGCGAGGATCAGCGCCACGATCGCATTGCTCGACGTGGGGCTGGCGGGTGCCACCGGGGCCGGCGGGGGCGGAACGGGGGCCGGCGGCTGGCCAGCGTCGGGAGCCGGCCATGTGGCGGGCGGCGCGGCGGCCTCGGGCACCGCGGGCGGCTCAGCCGGAGTCACCGGCTCGGGGAGGCCCGAAGCCTCGCCGGCGGGGGTGCCACCGGCGGCGTCGCCGGTCTGGTTCTCGTCAGGATTCTGCGGCTGCTGGTCGCTCATGGACCCACAGTACCCGCAGTGAGGGCGCCCCAAACATGACGAGGGCCCCGCCTCCCTGGGGAAAGCGGGGCCCTCATCCGGCCTGGTGGCCGTGCGGTCTAGTAACCGCGGTAGTCGAACTCCTCCAGCGGAACCGCGGCGCCCGACGTCGCGCCGAAGGCGCTGTAGTCGAGATCGTCGTAGTTGCCGAAGCTGGCGTACATCGCCGCCTTGGCCTCCTCGGTGGGCTCCACCTTGACGTTGCGGTAGACCGGCATGCCGGTGCCCGCCGGGATGAGCTTGCCGAGGATGACGTTCTCCTTCAGGCCGAGCAGCGGATCGCTCTTGGCGTGGATCGCCGCATCGGTGAGGACCCGGGTGGTCTCCTGGAAGGAGGCCGCCGAGAGCCAGGACTCCGTGGCCAGCGAGGCCTTGGTGATGCCCATGAGCTCGGGACGACCCGAGGCCGGCTGACCGCCCTCGGCCACGACCCGACGGTTCTCCGCCTCGAACAGCGTCCGCTCGACCAGCTCGCCGGCGAGGAACGGGGAGTCCCCGGCCTCGACGATGATGATGCGCTTGAGCATCTGCCGGACGATGACCTCGATGTGCTTGTCGTGGATCGACACGCCCTGCGAGCGGTAGACCTCCTGCACCTGGTCGACGAGGTGCTCCTGCACCTTGCGCATGCCCAGGATGCGGAGCACGACCTTCGGGTCGATCGCGCCGGCGACGAGCTGCTCGCCGACCGTGACGTGCGCACCGTCCTCGATGAGGAGCTTGGCGCGCTTGGAGACCGGGTGGGCGATCTCCTCGCTGCCGTCGTCGGGCACCACGATGATCTTCCGGGCCTTGTCGGTGTCCTCGATGCGGGCGCGGCCGCTGATCTCGGCGATCGGCGCGTTGCCCTTGGGGGTGCGGGCCTCGAAGAGCTCGACCACGCGGGGAAGGCCGTGCGTGATGTCCTCACCCGCGACACCGCCGGTGTGGAACGTACGCATGGTCAGCTGCGTGCCGGGCTCACCGATGGACTGCGCGGCGACGATGCCGATGGCCTCGCCGACGTCGACCAGCTTGCCGGTCGCCATCGAGCGGCCGTAGCACATCGCGCAGGTGCCGACCGAGCTCTCGCAGGTGAGGACGGTGCGGACCCGGATGGTGTCGGCGCCGGCCGCGACCATCTCCTCGAGGCGCGGAGTGGTGAGCTCCTCCCCCGCCGTCGCGACGACCGTGCCGTCGACCTCGACGTCACGAGCGAGCACGCGGGACGCGAGAGCGGTGTCGAGGTCATCGTTCGGCCGCAGTTCACCGTCGACCATGTGGCCGATGGACATGACCGCACCGCGATCGGTGCCGCAGTCGACCTCGCGGATGATGACGTCCTGCGAGACGTCGACCAGACGGCGGGTCAGGTAGCCGGAGTCCGCCGTACGGAGCGCGGTGTCGGCAAGACCCTTGCGGGCACCGTGCGTGGAGATGAAGTACTCCAGCACCGACAGGCCCTCGCGGAAGTTGGACTTGATCGGGCGCGGGATGATCTCGCCCTTCGGGTTGGCCACCAGTCCGCGCATGCCGGCGATCTGACGCACCTGCATGTAGTTACCGCGGGCGCCGGAGTCGACCATCATGTGCACCGAGTTGGTGCGCGGGAAGTTCTCCTGCATGGCCTTCGCCACATCGTCGGTCGCGCGGGTCCAGATCTCGATGAGCTCCTGCCGACGTTCTGCGTCGGTGATCAGGCCGCGCTCGTACTGCTGCTGGACCTTCTCCGCCTTGTCCTCGGCCGCCGCGAGCAGCTCGGCCTTGGCCGGCGGCGCGATGACGTCCGAGAAGGAGATGGTCACACCCGAGCGCGAGGCCCAGTGGAACCCGAGTGCCTTGAGGCGGTCGAGGGTGTCGGCGACATCGACCTTCGGGTAGATCTCCGCGAGGCGGTTGACCGTCGCACCGAGGACCTTCTTGTCGACCTGGGTGTTGACGAACGGGTAGTCCGCCGGAAGCGCGTCGTTGAAGATCGCGCGGCCGAGGGTCGTCTCCAGCAGGAACGGATCGCCCGGCGCCCAGTCCTCCGGAGCCTCGAAGCCGGCCGGCGGCAGGCCCTCGGTGAACCGGATGGTGGCCTTGGCCTGCAGGTCCAGGGCACCGGACTCGAAGGCCATCATGGCCTCGCCGACGGAGGTGAAGGCATGGCCCTCGCCCTCGGCGCCCTCGGTCTGGGTGGTCATGTAGTAGATGCCCAGCACCATGTCCTGCGTCGGCGTCGTGATCGGACGGCCGTTCGCCGGGGACAGGATGTTGTTGCTCGAGAGCATGAGGATGCGGGCCTCGGCCTGCGCCTCTGCCGAGAGCGGCAGGTGGACGGCCATCTGGTCGCCGTCGAAGTCGGCGTTGAACGCCGTGCAGACGAGCGGGTGGATCTGGATGGCCTTGCCCTCGATCAGCTGGGGCTCGAACGCCTGGATGCCGAGGCGGTGCAGCGTGGGCGCACGGTTCAGCATCACCGGGTGCTCGGCGATGACCTCCTCGAGGACATCCCACACGACCGGACGCGAACGCTCGACCATGCGCTTGGCGCTCTTGATGTTCTGCGCGTGGTTGAGGTCGACGAGCCGCTTCATGACGAACGGCTTGAACAGCTCCAGCGCCATCTTCTTGGGCAGACCGCACTGGTGCAGCTTGAGCTGCGGACCGACGACGATGACCGAGCGGCCCGAGTAGTCGACGCGCTTGCCGAGCAGGTTCTGACGGAAGCGACCCTGCTTGCCCTTGAGCATGTCGGACAGCGACTTCAGGGCGCGGTTGCCCGGACCCGTCACCGGCCGGCCACGGCGGCCGTTGTCGAACAGTGCGTCGACGGCCTCCTGCAGCATGCGCTTCTCGTTGTTGACGATGATCTCGGGGGCGCCGAGATCGAGCAGTCGCTTGAGGCGGTTGTTGCGGTTGATGACGCGACGGTAGAGATCGTTGAGATCCGAGGTCGCGAAGCGGCCGCCGTCGAGCTGGACCATCGGGCGCAGGTCCGGCGGGATGACCGGAACGGCGTCGAGGACCATGCCCTTGGGCGAGTTGGTGGTGTTCAGGAAGGCCTGGACCACCTTGAGCCGCTTGAGCGCGCGGGTCTTCTTCTGACCCTTGCCGGTGGCGATGATCTCGCGCAGCGCGGCGGCCTCGCCCTCGAGGTCGAAGGACTCCAGGCGCTTCTGGATGGCGGCGGCGCCCATGCCGCCGTCGAACCAGCGGCCGTAGCGGTCGCGCATCTCGCGGAACAGCATCTCGTCGCCCTCGAGGTCCTGGACCTTGAGGGTGCGGAAGCGGTCGAAGATCCGGTCGAGGCGATCGATCTCGTTGTCAGCCTTGCGACGCAGAGCGGCCATCTCGCGCTCGCCGGACTCGCGCACCTTGCGGCGGACATCCGACTTGGCACCCTCGGCCTCGAGCTCGGCGAGATCCGCCTCGAGCTTCTTGGCCCGGTTCTCGATGTCGTTGTCGCGACGGTCGGCGATCTGCTTCTTCTCGATCCCGAGCTGCTTCTCCAGCTGCGGCAGCGCCTCGTGACGGCCCTCGTCGTCGACCCACGTGATCATGTAGGCGGCGAAGTAGATGACCTTCTCGAGGTCCTTCGGGGCGAGGTCGAGCAGGTAGCCCAGACGGCTCGGGACACCCTTGAAGTACCAGATGTGCGTGACCGGGGCGGCGAGCTCGATGTGACCCATGCGCTCACGACGCACCTTGGCGCGCGTGACCTCGACGCCACAGCGCTCGCAGATGATGCCCTTGAAGCGCACGCGCTTGTACTTGCCGCAGTAGCACTCCCAGTCGCGGGTGGGCCCGAAGATCTTCTCGCAGAACAGGCCGTCCTTCTCCGGCTTGAGCGTGCGGTAGTTGATCGTCTCGGGCTTCTTCACCTCGCCGTACGACCACGTGCGGATGTCGTCCGCGGTCGCCAGGCCGATGCGCAGTTCGTCGAAGAAGTTGACGTCAAGCACTGTGTGTGTCCTTCGTTCGTGTCGGTCGTCAGGTGGTTTCGGGTGCCGTGGCCGGGGGGCTACAGCTCTTCGACGCTGCTCGGCTCACGCCGGGACAGGTCAATGCCGAGTTCCTCGGCTGCGCGGAAGACGTCGTCGTCGGAGTCCTTCATCTCGATGGACACGCCGTCACTGGACAGCACCTCCACGTTGAGGCACAGGGACTGCATCTCCTTGACGAGAACCTTGAACGACTCCGGGATACCCGGCTCGGGGATGTTCTCGCCCTTGACGATGGCCTCGTAGACCTTGACGCGACCGAGCACGTCGTCGGACTTGATGGTCAGGAGCTCCTGCAGGGCGTAGGCGGCGCCGTACGCCTCGAGGGCCCACACCTCCATCTCGCCGAAGCGCTGGCCACCGAACTGCGCCTTGCCACCCAACGGCTGCTGGGTGATCATCGAGTACGGGCCGGTCGAGCGCGCGTGGATCTTGTCGTCGACCAGATGCAGCAGCTTCAGGATGTAGATGTAGCCGACCGTGATGCGACCCGGGATGGGCTCACCGCTGCGGCCGTCGAACAGGTTGGCCTTGCCGTCGGCGCCGACCAGGGTCAGTCCGTCGTCGGTCGGACGGGTCGAGTCGAGGACGAGCGAGAGCTCATCCTCACGCGCACCGTCGAACACCGGAGTGGCGACCTTGGTGCCGCGCGGAACGCTCTGCACCTCCTTGGGCATGCGCGCCGCGCGAGGATCGCTGGCGTCGACCTCCCAGCCGGTCGCAGCGGCCCAGCCCAGATGGGTCTCCAGGATCTGCCCGATGTTCATGCGTCCGGGCACACCGAGCGGGTTGAGCACGACGTCGACCGGGGTGCCGTCCTCGAGGAAGGGCATGTCCTCCGGGGGCAGGATCTTCGCGATGACGCCCTTGTTGCCGTGACGCCCTGCGAGCTTGTCGCCCTCGGTGATCTTGCGCTTCTGCGCGATGTAGACGCGCACGAGGCGGTTGACGCCCGGGGGCAGCTCGTCGCCCTCATCGATGTCGAAGACTCGGACGCCGATGACCTTGCCGGACTCACCGTGCGGCACCTTCAGCGAGGTGTCGCGGACCTCGCGCGCCTTCTCACCGAAGATCGCGCGGAGCAGGCGCTCCTCGGGGGTCAGCTCGGTCTCGCCCTTGGGAGTGACCTTGCCGACGAGGATGTCGCCGGGGACCACATCGGCGCCGATGCGGATGATGCCGCGCTCGTCGAGGTCGGCGAGCACCTCCTCCGACACGTTCGGGATGTCGCGGGTGATCTCCTCCGGGCCCAGCTTGGTGTCGCGGGCGTCGACCTCGTGCTCCTCGATGTGGATCGAGGACAGGACGTCGTCCTGC
Source organism: Actinomycetes bacterium (assembly GCA_030425745.1). Lineage (GTDB taxonomy): Bacteria > Actinomycetota > Actinomycetes > S36-B12 > S36-B12 > UBA10649. The sequence continues at coordinate 6,121 of JAUHZW010000025.1, read as the reverse complement.
ACCAGACGCTGGTTGAGGATGATGGCGTCCTCGTAGTTGTGGCCCTCCCACGACATGAACGCGACGAGGAGGTTGCGGCCCAGGGCCATCTCACCGAGCTCGGTCGACGGGCCGTCGGCGATGACCTGACCGGCCTCGACCCGCTGACCCTCGGCCACGATCGGCTTCTGGTTGAAGCACGTGCCCTGGTTGGAGCGGTGGAACTTCTCCAGGCCGTAGATGTCGTAGTCACCGTCGTCCGTGGCGATGGTGACCGACTCGGCGGACACCTCGCTCACGACACCGGCCGAGGAGGCCTTGATGACGTCGGCGGCGTCGTACGCGGCGCGGAACTCCATGCCGGTGCCCACGAGCGGGGCCTCGGCGCGGAGCAGCGGCACGGCCTGGCGCTGCATGTTCGAGCCCATGAGCGCGCGGTTGGCGTCGTCGTGCTCGAGGAACGGGATCATCGCCGTCGCGACCGACCAGATCTGGCGGGGCGAGACGTCCATGTAGTCGACCTCGGTCGGCGGGACGAAGTCGACCTCACCGTCCTTGCGGCGGCACAGGACGCGGTCCTCGCTCATGGTGCCGTCGGCGGCCAGCGGGGTGTTGGCCTGGGCGATGACGTGGAGGTCCTCCTCGCCGGCGGTCAGGTAGTCGACCTTGTCGGTCACCTTGCCGTTGACGACCTTGCGGTAGGGGGTCTCGACGAAGCCGAACGGGTTGATGCGGCCGTAGGTGGCCAGCGAGCCGATCAGACCGATGTTCGGGCCCTCAGGGGTCTCGATCGGGCACATGCGGCCGTAGTGCGACGGGTGGACGTCGCGGACCTCGAAGCCGGCGCGCTCACGGGACAGACCACCGGGGCCGAGGGCTGACAGGCGGCGCTTGTGGGTCAGACCCGACAGCGGGTTGGTCTGGTCCATGAACTGCGAGAGCTGGGAGGTCCCGAAGAACTCCTTGATCGCAGCCACGACGGGCCGGATGTTGATGAGGGTCTGCGGCGTGATGGCCTCGACGTCCTGCGTGGTCATGCGCTCGCGGACGACGCGCTCCATGCGGGACAGCCCGGTGCGGATCTGGTTCTGGATGAGCTCGCCGACCGTGCGCAGGCGACGGTTGCCGAAGTGGTCGATGTCGTCGGTCTCGACGACGACCTCACCGCGCGGGCCCTCCATGGTCTCGAGGCCGGCGTGCAGCCGCACCAGGTACTCGATGGCCGCGACGATGTCCTCACGGGTGAGCACGCTCTGGTCGAGCGGGAGATCCAGACCGAGCTTCTTGTTGACCTTGTAGCGGCCGACCTTCGCGAGGTCGTAGCGCTTGGGGTTGAAGTAGAAGTTCTCGAGCAGGTTGCGGGCGTTCTCCAGCGTGGGCGGTTCGCCCGGACGCAGCTTGCGGTAGATGTCGAGGAGGGCATCGTCCTGGGACTCGATGGTGTCCTTCTCGAACGTGGCCATGAAGGTCTCGTACTGGCCGAAGCGCTCGGTGATCTCCTCGGAGGTCATGCCGAGGGCCTTGAGCAGGACGGTGACCGGCTGCTTGCGCTTGCGGTCGACGCGGACGGCGACGAGATCCTTCTTGTCGATCTCGAACTCCAGCCACGCACCGCGGCTGGGGATGATCTTCGCGGAGAAGATGTCCTTGTCGGTGGTCTTGTCGATGGACCGCTCGAAGTAGGCACCCGGGGACCGGACCAGCTGGGACACGACGACACGCTCGGTGCCGTTGATGATGAAGGTGCCCTTGTCGGTCATGATCGGGAAGTCACCCATGAAGACCGTCTGCGACTTGATCTCGCCGGTCTCGTTGTTGGTGAATTCCGCGGTGACGAACAGCGGCTGCGAGTAGGTGAAGTCCTTCTCGCGGCACTGGTCGACGGTGTACTTCGGGGGCTCGAACCGGTGGTCGCGGAAGCTCAGCGACATGGAGCCGGCGAAGTCCTCGATCGGGCTGATCTCCTCGAAGATCTCCGTCAGACCGGATGCCTGCGGGACCTCGGAGTTGCCGGCGTCGAGCTCGGCCTGGACCCGGGCGCGCCACTCGTCGCTGCCGAGCAGCCACTCGAAGCTTGCGGTCTGGAGGGCCAGCAGATCCGGAACCGACAGCGGTTCACGGATCTTGGCGAAGGAGACCCGGTTGAGTTCCGGGGAGAGCGGCGTTGCATCGGAACGCGAGGCGGCCAAGATGAGTCCTTCCACGGTGCGCGGCTTCGTCACGCACTGCGCCCACGCCTGTGCGCCCTGATCTGTCAACTTCGCGGGACACGCGACGCTGACGAGCCAGGGTCAGAAGGAGAGAGGGCAGCGCAAAGCGGCAGTCTACCCACGCGGGCACACCGCTGTCCAGTCCGGGTACCTGTCCCTCTCGCCCTCGATCTGCTCCGGTGCCTGGGGACCGCGACAGCTGCGGCCCGGGCGATCCGGGAGATCCTCGTCGAGGGGGCGGAGACCCAGACGACGCACATGGATCGTGCAGGGGAATGGTGGACCGGCGACGGGGAAACGTCAAGCACACCGGGCCTGTTTGGCGTGCTCTGTGTCCGAGCCGTGACCTGACGAGGGCCCGACGTGCCCGGAAAACCGGGTGAATCGGACAGGGCAGACACGCAGAAGGACCCGGCCCCACCGGGGCCGGGTCCTTCTGGGGACGTGCGGGGTGCTACTTGAGGGTGACCGTCGCGCCGGCGCCCTCGAGGGCCTCCTTGGCCTTGTCGGCGGTCTCCTTGTTGACCTTCTCGAGGATCGGCTTGGGAGCCGACTCGACGAGGTCCTTGGCCTCCTTCAGGCCGAGGCTGGTCAGCGCGCGGACCTCCTTGATGACGGCGATCTTGTTGCCGCCGTCGGCCTCGAGGATGACGTCGAACTCATCCTGATCGGCCGCAGCGCCGCCGGCGTCGCCGCCGCCAGCCGCCGGGGCGGCAGCAGCCACGGCCACGGGGGCAGCAGCAGAGACCTCGAAGGTCTCCTCGAACATCTTCACGAACTCGGAGAGCTCCAGCAGCGTCATCTCCTTGAACGCGTCCAGCAGCTCGTCAGTGCTCAGCTTCGCCATGATGGCGTCCTTTCGGGTCGTTCCGGCCGAGGGCCGGGTGGGCATCAGCCCTCGGTGGTTTCTTCCGTGCTTGCCTCGGCCGGAGCCTCAGCGGGAGCCTCAGCGGGTGCCTCGGCGGGGGTCTCCTCAGCCGGGGCGGGTGCCTCGGCCTCGGCGGGAGCAGCAGCAGCCGCGGCCGACGGATCGGCCTCGAGCTTGCGCTGCAGGGCGCCCAGAGCGCGCGCAGTGCCGGCCAGCGGAGCAGCGAGCAGCGAGGCTGCCTGCGTCTGCTTGGCCTTCATGGCGCCGGCGAGCTTGGACAGGAGCACCTCGCGGGACTCCAGGTCGGCGAGCTTCTGGACCTCTTCGGCCGAGAGCGGCTTGCCGTCCATGTAGCCGCCCTTGATGACCAGGGCGGGGTTCTCCTTGGTGAAGGTGCGAAGCGCCTTCGCAGCGTCCACGACATCGCCCTTGACGAAGGCGATGGCGCTGGGGCCGGCAAGGAGGTCTTCGACACCGGCGACGCCGGCGTCCTTGGCTGCGATCTTGGTCAAGGTGTTCTTGACGACCGCGTAGGTGACCGTGGATCCGAGAGCGCGGCGCAGCGTCTTCAGCTGCGCAACGGTCAGACCCCGGTACTCGGTGAGCACTGCCGCGTTGGACTCGCGGAAGTGGTCGGCGAGCTCGGCGACAGCACTCGCCTTGTTCGGCCGGGCCATGGGGCTCCTTTCTTAGGGCCCCTCCCATGCAGAACGCCCCGGCGCAGGCGCACGGGGCGTGGTCGGGCGGGCAGCACCCGCCGGTCACTCTCGTCTCACCTGCGCGGGCCGCCCGCCTGAGCGGGACCTTCGACCGGTGGCAGTTGCCTGACACCGGCGACCAGCGGTCTTCGGTAGGCAGGAGAGTACGGCAGTCCCCCGCTACGGCAAAATCCGGGTCCCGGCCACGATGGCCGGGACCCGGATTCCGAACAGTGCCGCCTCCTTCGAAGGAGGCCGCCGTTACGGCAGGAGCTTGCGCGTCGGTGCCGGCTGTCGGTAGGTCGCCGCCTTGGCGCCGCCCTTGGGCGAGCTGGTGGCGACCAGGATCCCCTTCGTCAAGCGCCCGAGGGTGCCCGCCGAGTCGTACTGGCCCATCCAGTAGCCGCTGAGGCCCTGGTGCGAGCGGGACGTGATGACGAGCGGAACGGACGCCGCCGACCGGAAGGTCGATGCCTTGGTCTGGAGTGCGTTGACCAGCCCGGCCCGGGTGAGGTTCGACCCGGCCGCCTTGATCGCCTGTGCCAGCACATAGGCGGTGTTCACGCCGTAGTACGTGTAGAAGTTCCACGGCAGGCCAGAGGCCTCGACGAGGGTCTTCATCTGCTTGACGTACGGGTTGCCCAGATCGGTGATCGGGGTGAGGAAACTCGGCGTGTACATCCGGTTCATCAGCGCGGTGGCGCTTGAGCCGAGGATCCCCTTGATGATGACCGGCTCCGAGCCGACGGACGTGACCATCCAGTTCGGGCGGAAGCCCGCCTTGGCGGAGGTGCCGAGCAGGTTGGCGGTGGCCTGGGTGATGCCGAAGAACACCACGAGCTCACAGCCGGCGGCCTTCATCTTGACGACCTGCGCGGCGAACGGCTGCGTCACGGTCGCCGCGGAGTAGGAGGTCGTGGTGGCGAAGTCCATGCCGGCGGCCTTGAATCCGTTGGTCGCGTCGGTGCCGAAATCGCCGTCCTGATACATCAGGCAGCGCTTCTTCGAGGCCAGCGAGGGGGTGTCCTCGATGTACTTGGCCATCACCTTGGCCTCGACCGCGTACGACGGGAAGTACGGGAACGTCATCGGGTACTTCTTGACGTTGCCGAACTGGGACGCGCCGGTGTTGACGAAGACGTCCGGGATCTTCTTCTTGTTGAGCGTGTCGACGACCGTGTTGTGCGTGTCCGTGCCGAGGGCGCCGAACATGGCGAAGATCTTGTCGTCGAGGATGAGCTCGTTGGTGGCCTGCTGCGTCTTGGCCGGGCTGTACATGTCGTCCTTGACCCGGAAGTCGATCTGCCGGCCGTTGATCCCGCCGTTCTTGTTCACGTAGGCGAAGTACGCCGCGGCAGCCTTGGGGATGAACGAGTACCCGGCAGATGCGGGACCGCTCTCAGGGGTCGTCATGCCGATGACGACCTTCTTGGACGTGACACCGGGGTCGGCAGCAGCCGCCGGGGCGGCGAGCCCCAGGCTCGCCACTCCCGCCGCGCTCACAGCGACGACGGCTGCTCGAAGAACATGCTTGGTGGACATAGGCCCCTCCTCCTGCCGGGAGGGCCGGATGCCTGCCCCCGGGATCCCGAGAAAGTAACCCACGTCACACTCCCGCGCCACCGAATCGCAGGATTGCCTTCATCCGGATCCGGGGGCTACCGGGAGCCTCGCCTCCGCACGAGTGACACGACCCCACCGGGCAGCACGAGCACGACGATCACCACGAGCAGTCCGTAGAGCAGGGACGGCGCGTTGGCCGACACCTGATCCGGCCACCCCCGGCCCTCCGCCGCCTGAGCGACGAGAACGGGGAGACCCACGAGCAGCCCGGCGCCGAGGACCGCCCCGAGAAGCGAGTCGCGCCCCCCGAGAACCACGCCGACGAGCAGCGAGAGGGAGAGACCGACGGCGAACGCGCCGGGGCCCGCATAGGCGAGGATCTGGACGAAGACCGCCCCGGACAGGGCGGCGAAGAGGCTGCTCAGGACGAAGGCGGACACCTTCGCGCGGGCCGGGTGGATGCCGACGACGGCCGCAGCGACCGGATCGTCGCGCACGGCACGCCACACCTGGCCCTGGCGACCGCGCACGAGGTTGAGCGCGACGAAGCCCGCGATGCAGGCCAGCGTGATGGCCAGCGTGGCCTGCCACTGCTCGAGGATGAAGCCCGGGTCGATCAGCCCGTCAGCCGCCTCGACGACGTCATCCGGCGCCGGCACGACTGCGTCATCCACCGTCAGCAGATCCTCATCCGCCACCCCACCCGCCACGTCATCCACCGTCAGCAGATCCTCATCCGCCACCCCACCCGCCACGTCATCCACCGTCAGCAGATCCTCATCCGCCACCCCACCCGCCACGTC